>NZ_RCVI01000205.1:0-33344 GCF_003667455.1 Micromonospora sp. CV4
GCCGCCGTAGGTGCGCCCGGCGGCGGGTCGGCCGGGGGCGGGCATCGCGCCGGTGGGCGTGTGCAGCGGGCCGGCCAGCGCGTCGGCGCTGGTTTCGTCGAGCCCCGTGGCGCCGGCCGCGGTGGCGGGCTGCGGGCGTTCGCCCCGGCGCAGCGACGCCAGGCGGTCGGTCAGGGACTCGCCCGGGGCCAGCATCGCCCGGCCGCCGATCTGGCTGTCCGGCTTCGGCTCCGGCGGAGCCGGCGGGGTGAAGGGCGCCGGGCGCTGCTGCACCGGGACCACGGCGTACGGGTCGGTCACCGAGTGCACGGCGGTGGCGGTGCTGCCCAGCGGGCCGGCGAGCAGCTCGCGCAGCATGGCCCGGGAGGTGTGCACGTCCAGCCGGCGGGCCGGGTCCTTCTCCAGCAGGCCCATCAGCACCCGGGTCAGCGGGCCACTGCGCTGCGGCGGGGCGGGCGGGTCCTCCACCACGGCGTGCATGGTCTCGATCGGATCACCCTTGTCGAACGGAGGCCGCCCCTCGACCGCCGTGTACAGCGTCACGCCCAGCGAGAACAGGTCGCTCGGCGGGCCGAACTCCTGACCCATGGCCCGCTCGGGCGAGATGAAGTGCGGCGAGCCGAGCACCATGCCGGGAGTGGTGAGCTGCACGTCGGTGGGCATCCGCGCGACACCGAAGTCGGTCAGCACGCAACGCCCGTCGGCGCAGATCAGCACGTTGGCCGGTTTGACGTCGCGGTGCAGCACGCCGATCGCGTGCGCGACCTCCAGCGCGCCGAGCAACGCAATGCCGATCTTGGCGACCGCGCGGGGCGCGACCGGCCCGTCCTCGATCACCATGTCGGCGAGGCTGCGGGCGTCCAGCAGCTCCATCACGATCCAGGGCCGGCCGGCCTCGGTGACCACGTCGTACACCTGCACCACCGCGGGGTGCTGGATGGCGGCGGCCGCGCGGGCCTCGCGCAGCGTGCGCTCGTACATGGCGTCGCGGTCGCTGGGGGCCAACCCCGGGGGCAGGACGACCTCCTTCACCGCCACGTCACGGCGCAGCAGGGTGTCTGTGGCGCGCCACACCGTGCCCATGCCGCCGTTGCCCACCGAGGACCGCAGCGAGTACCGGCCACCGATGGTGGTGCCGGGCGCCGCACGTCCGTTGGCGGGACTTACCTGTCCGCCGCTCCACGTCGGGATCTGAGTCACAGAAAAGCCACCGGGGGAAATCGAGGGGGGCTGGGACACAACCCCCCTATCTTGCTGGTTCCGACGCCCGATGCGAAAGCCGACGCGACGGACGTTTATCGAAGTCAACAGAACGTGCTCTGTCGTTCACGTCCTGTCGACCGGTCGGGACGCACTGTGCGGTATCCCTCACCCGACGACACGCCCGCGCGTCCTACCATCCGGGGATGAGTGAACGGCGGTCAAGCGAGTCCGGTTTCCCGATCAAGGGCGTCTACACGGCGGCCGACCTTCCGGAGGACCTGGACTCCCGGCTGGGCGGTCCCGGCGAGTTCCCGTACACCCGGGGGGTTTACCCCACGATGTACACCTCCCGTCCGTGGACCATGCGCCAGTACGCCGGCTTCGGTACCGCCACCGAGTCCAACGCGCGGTACCACCAGTTGTTGCGGGCCGGCACGATGGGTCTCTCCGTCGCCTTCGACCTGCCGACCCAGATGGGGTACGACTCGGACGAGCCGATCGCGCACGGCGAGGTCGGCAAGGTGGGCGTGGCGATCGACTCCATCGAGGACATGCGGCTGCTCTTCGCCGACATCCCGCTGGACAAGGTCTCCACCTCGATGACCATCAACGCGCCCGGCTCGGTGCTGCTGCTGCTCTACCAGCTCGTCGCCGAGGAGAACGGGGTGCCGGGCTCGGCGCTCAACGGCACCATCCAGAACGACATCCTCAAGGAGTACATCGCCCGGGGTACGTACATCTTCCCGCCGAAGCCCTCGCTGCGCCTGGTGGCCGACACGTTCGCGTACTGCCGCAAGGAGGTGCCGAAGTGGAACACCATCTCCATCTCCGGCTACCACATGGCCGAGGCGGGCGCGACGCCCGCGCAGGAGATCGCGTTCACCCTGGCCAACGGCGTGGAGTACGTCCGGGCCGCGCTGGCCGCCGGGCTCGCGGTGGACGACTTCGCGCCCCGGCTGTCGTTCTTCTTCGTGGCCCGTACGACGCTGCTGGAGGAAGTGGCGAAATTCCGCGCCGCGCGCAGGATCTGGGCCCGGCTGATGCGGGACGACTTCGGCGCCAAGGATCCGAAGTCGATGATGCTGCGCTTCCACACCCAGACCGCCGGCGTGCAGCTCACCGCCCAGCAGCCGGAGGTGAACCTGGTCCGCGTCGCGGTGCAGGGGCTTGGTGCGGTGCTCGGCGGCACCCAGTCGCTGCACACCAACAGCTTCGACGAGGCGATCGCGCTGCCCACCGAGAAGGCGGCCCGGCTCGCGCTGCGTACGCAGCAGGTGCTGGCGTACGAGACGGACCTGACCTCCACCGTCGACCCGTTCGCCGGCTCGTACGTGGTGGAGGCGATGACCGCCGAGATCGAGGCCGCCGCCGTCGAGCTGATGGAGCGGGTGGCCGACCACGGCTCGGCGGTGGACGCGATCGAGGCCGGGTTCCAGAAGCGCGAGATCGAGCAGTCCGCGTACCGGATCGCCCAGGAGATCGACTCGGGCGAGCGGGTGGTGGTCGGCCTCAACCGGTTCGCGGTCGACGAGGAGGAGCCGTACGAGCCCCTGCGGGTCGACCCGACGATCGAGGCGGCGCAGGCCGAGCGGCTGGCGCGGCTGCGCGCCGAGCGGGACGCCGACGCGGTGGCGCGGGCGCTCGCCGACCTGCGGGCCGCCGCCGACGGCACGGACAACGTGCTGTACCCGATGAAGGAGGCGCTGCGGGCCCGCGCCACGGTGGGTGAGGTCTGCGGGACGCTGCGCGAGGCGTGGGGGCTGTACCGGCCCACCGATCGCTTCTGATCGGCCGATCGGCCGTTCTCGCAGGTCAGGGCGGGTTTGTTCGGCTCGGGCAGAGCTACAGTCGAAAGCGGATCCCCCACCGGCCGGGCCGAGGGCGGCGTGGCCCCCGACGGTGTCCGGGGTGTGTCCACCAGGTTTGGGGGTACCCCGACCGGGTGAACGGGGACGCACACCGTGTGCGGTCACGACGGACGGGCGCGTGTGAGCGTCTTTTCCGGCTCGTTGCGGAGCGTGGTCGGCTTATTGTCGGAGTGTCAGTTCATCACCCCGACTAATGCGACAATTCGCAACGTGGGCCCGCGAGTGGCGCCGAATTCGTGACCGCCGAGATCGGTTACGCGTTGTAGGAGGTGAGGGGCAGATGACGGCGTTCGACCGTGATCTACCTGCTGTCCCGCGCATCTCCGAGCGCCCTCAGCAGGGCATACGTGACGCTGTGCGCTCTGATCATCACCGTAACGAGGTTGCGCAGCGTCACCGCCGGAGGTCTAGGCTGTCTGCTGTCCCCGATGATCCATCCATCTCTAGTGATCGAGAATTCGACGTGACGAGTGCGTTGACGCTGCCCACCGGCAGCCAGCTGGCGTCGTCCTGGCCGGAGCTGCCGCCCGGGTCCCAGCCCCTGCCCCGCGACCTGGACCACCTCCTCGCGCTCCGGGTACCCGGGCTGATCGCCACCCGCCGTCACATCCACTCGCACCCCGAGCTCTCCGGCACCGAGTTCGAGACGGCCGCCCTGATCGCCCGGGAACTCTCACTGGCCGGGCTGAACCCGCGCCTGCTGCCCAAGGGCAACGGCGTGATCTGTGACGTCAACGGCCGCCCGGACGGACCGGTCATCGCGCTGCGCGCCGACATCGACGCCCTGCCGCTGGACGACCCCAAGGACGTGCCGTACCGGTCCACGGTGCAGGGCGTCTGCCACGCCTGCGGGCACGACGTCCACACCTCGATCCTGCTCGGCGTGGGCATGCTGCTGGCCCAGCTCGCCGACCTCGGCGAGCTGGACGGCCGGGTCCGGCTCATCTTCCAGCCGGCCGAGGAGATCCTGCCCTGCGGCTCGCTGGAGGTCATCGAGGCCGGCGGCCTGGACGACGTGGCGCAGATCTTCGCGCTGCACTGCGACCCGAACCTGCCGGTGGGTCAGGTCGGCCTGCGGGTCGGCCCGATCACCGCGGCCGCCGACAACGTCACCGTCCGGCTCAGCGGCCCGGGCGGGCACACCGCCCGCCCGCACCTGACCGTCGACCTGGTCGACGCGCTCGGCCGGCTGATCACCGAGGTGCCCGCGCTGGTCAGCCGCCGGGTGCCGGCCAACAGCGGGCTGCTGCTGGTCTTCGGCCACGCCTCGGCCGGCACCCGCTACAACGTCATCCCCTCCGAGGCGTCCGCGTCCGGCACCCTGCGGGTGATGGATCGCGACACCTGGGAACAGGCTCCCAAGATCGTGGCTCAGGTCGTCCGGGACGTGATCGCGCCGACCGGCGCGACGGTCGACCTGGAATACCTGCGCGGTCGGCCGCCGGTGTGCAACGACGCACGGGCCATCCAGGTGCTGACCGGCGCCACCGCCGCCGCGCTCGGCCCGGACGGGATCGCCGAGACGCCGCAGAGCATGGGCGGCGAGGACTTCTCCTGGTACCTGGAGTACGTCCCCGGCGCCCTCGCCCGGCTCGGCGTCGGCCGCTCCGGCCCCAACGTCGACCTGCACCGCGCGTCCTTCGACGTGGACGAGGGAGCCATCCCGGCCGGTGTACGCGTCATGGTGCAGACCGCGCTGCGGGCACTGGCGGCGGTGCGCTGACCGGAGCGACCAGCGCCGGGGCCTTCTTCCGCCGGCGCAGGACCAGCAGCAGCACCGCCAGCGGTACGCCGAGCGCCACCAGCCAGGGCAGCAGCGCTCCCAGCACGGTGAGCAGGACGGCCAGCGAGGCGACGAACGCCTTCCAGCCGCCCTTCAACCCGTACAGGAATCCGGTCTCGGTCTTCTCCTCGGCGGCCTTCGCCGCCGGTCCGGCCAGCGACACGGTGATCGTGGAGAGGGCTGTCAGGTCGGCCAGTCGCCGCTTCTTGGCCTCCAGCGACGCCAGGTCGGCCTCGCGGCGACCCAGCTCGTTCTCCAGCGACACCAGGTCGGCGATCGAGGTGGCTCGGGCGAGCAGCCGGCGGGCGCTGTCCACCCGGGCCCGCTGACTGGCGATCCGGGCGTCGAGGTCGACGGTCTCCTCGGTGACGTCCTGGGTGCTGATCTCCCGGCTCTCCTGCTTGCCGAGCTTTGCGATCTCGTCCACCACGCCGGCGAACTTCGCTGCCGGCACCCGCAGCTGCAACTCCGCCACCGCGTCGGCCTCGGCGCTGCGCCGCTGGTCGCCGCCGATGAAGCCACCCGCCCGGGTGACCGCGGCGGTGACCTCGCGGGCGGCGGCGTCCACATCGTCCACCTGCACCCGCATGGTTCCGGTGTAGATGATGGCCCGCTGGTCGACCCGCAGGTCCGGGGCGCCGGCTCCGGCCGCCTCCGGCGCACCGGCGGCACTGTCCTTGTCCGCCGCGCCGCCGTTCGCGGCCGGCGCCTCGGCCGCCGTGCCCGCCGCGTCCTGCGCCCCGCTGTCGCCGGCACCGCACCCGGTCACCCCGAGGACCGCCACCAGTGTTGTTGCCGCCAGCAGCGCGCCGCGGCGCCGTCCCACCCGTTCGTCCATCCCCGCTCCCATCGTCGTCAGCCGGTGTGGCGATACCTCGGACGCGGCGCGCTCGTCGGCTGGTTCCGGCAGACTGCGCTGAGGACGTCACGATTCGATAATCGAGGAGTCACGATGCGGCTCACCAAGTACGCCCACTCCTGCATCCGGGTGGAGCACGACGGGGGAGTGCTCGTCGTCGACCCCGGGGTGTTCAGCGACCCGGCAGCGTTGGACGGTGCGGACGCGGTGTTGATCACCCACGAACACCCCGACCACCTCGACGTGGCGGCGGTGCACCTGCAACTCGACCGGCGACCGTTTTCGATCCACGGACCCGCCTCGCTCGCCGGCACCCTGGGCGACGCCGCCGAGGCGTTGCGTCCGGTCACCGCCGGTGAGTCGTTCACCGCCGCCGGGGTGGCCATCCGCGCCTACGGCGGGAAGCACGCGGTGATACACCCGGACATCCCGGTCGTGGACAACCTCGGCTTCCTGATCAACGACGTGGTCTACCACCCGGGCGACGCCCTGGTGGTGCCGGAGGAGACGCCGGTCGACACGCTCTTCGCGCCGATCCACGCACCCTGGTCGAAGTTCTCCGAGGTGCTCGACTTCATCCGGGCCGTCGCCCCGCGCCGGGCGTACGCGCTGCACGACGCGTTGCTCAACGACACCGGTCTGGGCGTGCTCAACCGCCAGTACTCGGCGATGTCCGGCACCGAGTACCAGCGTCTGGAGCCCGGTAGCCGGGTGGACGTCTGAGGCCATGCCCGGCCCCTCCCCGGAGCTGGTGCAGCAGCTCTACCGCACCCCGCCGGAGCGGTTCGTGGCCGCCCGGGACGCCGCCGTGGCCGAGGCCCGCCGCGCCGGCGACCTGTCCACCGCCCGGCAGTTGGCCCGGCTGCGCCGCCCCACGGTCGCCGCCTGGCTGGTGAACCTGCTCGCCATCCACCGCCCCGAGCTGGTCGCCGACCTGGTCCAGCTCGCCGACGCGCTGCGGTCCGCCCAGCGGGAGCTGCGCGGGCCCCGGCTCCGGGAGTTGTCCGCGCAGCGCCGGGCGGTGGTCGGCGCCCTGGTCGCCGAGGTCCGCAAGCTCGCCGCGGCGGAGCCGGACGCGCCGCCGGCCGGCAAGCTGCCGTTGGCCGAGGTCGAGGCGACCCTGAACGCGGCGCTCTCCGACGCTGAGGTCGCCGAGCAGGTCCGGTCCGGGCGTCTGCTGCGGTCGGCCACCTACGCCGGCTTCGGCGAGGTGCCCCGCCCGCAGCTGCGGCTGGTCACCGGCGACGACGAGGAGCAGGCCGCGGAACGCCCGGCCCGCCGGCCCGGCGCCCAGCGGACCGGCCCCGAGGCGGCCCCCCGTACCGACCGGGCCGCGGAGCGTGCCGAGCGGGCGGCCCGGGCCGAACGGGCGCGGCAACGCCGGGCACTGGACCGGGAACTGGCCAGGGCACGGACCGACCAGGAGCGGGCGGAGGCCGAGTTGACCGAGGCGACCGGGCAGGAGCGGGACGGCGCCACAGCGCTCGACGAGATCGAGACCGAGCTGGCCGAGCTGGAGCGGCGGCGGGCGGTCGCGGAGCAGGATCTCAGCCGGGCCAAGCTGGCCCGGCGTGCGGCCGAGCGGGCCGTCACCGTGGCCCGGCGACGCGCGGGTGAGGTGGAGGCGGCGGTCGAGGCGTTGGCGGCCGAAGAGGGGGATGCGGACCCGGGCGGTGGCCCGGCAGACTGACCATCGATGGATGACGACGAGTGGTCGGGCCGCCCCGGGCCGGCGATCCCGGGTCCGGAAGCCGCCGTGGCCGGCGGATCGAGGCACCCGAGGGTGGCGCTCGGATGACACCGGAGCAGGTCGCCGCCGCCAGCAAGCCCGTCGCGCTCGACCTGGGCGACGGATTCAGCCGGTGCCCGACCACGCTGCGCCGGGCACGGCTGCTCGGCATCTCCGGCTGGGCCTTCTACATCAGCGGGCGGGCCGGCGCCCTCGGCGACGTACGGGCCGAGACGGCCGCCGCGGCCCTCGGCTTCCTCGCCCCGGATGCGGTCGCCGACGGTTGGGACGCGGCCGCCCGGGTCGTCCGGCCGGCCGAGGTCGCCGCCGCGAGTCTCGCCGAGTGCTGCCGGTGGGGCGCGCAGCGGCTGGGTGCGCTGCACAGCGTCGAGCGCCTGGCCGGGCTGGTCGAGCGGTCGGTGGCGGCGGCGGACGCCAGTGGCATGCCGCTCTTCGCCGCGTGGCGGGCCATGCCGCTGCCGGATCTCTCCCCGGGCGCCCGGGCCGCCGCGGGGCTGCGGCTGCTCCGCGAACACTTCACCGGCGCCTACCTGCTGGCCGTACGCGCCGCCGGGATGACCCCGCTGGAGGCGGTGCTGGCCGGGCCGGAGGGGGAGGCCGGTGCGGTGGCCTGCGGCTGGCCGCCGCCGTACCCGCCGATCGGGCCGCTGGTGCGTCGGCGCCTCTGGGCGGAGGCGGTCACCGACCGGCTGGCCGCACCGGCGTTCGCGGCGCTCGGCCCCGCCGACGGCATCGAGCTGGTGGAGCTGCTGCACCAGACCCGCACCGACCTCACCGTCCGCTGACAGAAGCCGGCCGAAAATGGGCGGCGCCGGCGGCGCTCGGCTGCCAGGATCACCTGCCGTGACTGTTCCCGCTGGCTGGACCCTGCGCCGGCCCACCCTCGACGACGTGCCGGCGATCCTCGCGGTGGTGCACGCCGCCGACACCTACGCCATCGGTCATCCCGACTTCGACGCTGAGGACGTCGCCGAGTCGCTGACCGCCCCCTTCTTCGACCCGGCTCGCGACTCCTGGTTGGCGGTGGACCCGGACGACACCGTGGTGGGCTGGGCGACCGTCGACAACCCGACCGGGGTGGGCCGGGAGTTCGTCGAGGTGTACGTCGATCCGCAGCGGGCTGCCGCGGTCCGCGCGCCCCTGCTGGCCCGGCAACTGGACCGGGTCGCCGAGCGGGCGGCCGAGCGGGGGCTGCCCGCACTCACCGTCCGCTGCGCGGTCTTCGAGCCGGAACGCGACTGGGAACGTGACCTGCGTGCGACCGGGTTCACCCTGGCCAAGCGGTACGTCCGGATGCGCCGCACGCTGGCCGACCTGCCCGCCGAACCGCCCCCGCCGCCCGGGGTGACGGTGCGACCGGTCCGCGCGGACGACGAGGCCGAGCTGCGGGAGTTCCACCGGATCCAGGACACCGCCTTCCGTGACACCCCGGACCACGAGCCGCTGTCGTACGAGCGGTGGCGGGCCCGGATCGGCGACCTGACCGCCTGGGACGAGTGGTTCGTCGCCGAGGTCGACGGGGTGGTGGCGGGCGCGTTGCAGTCCTCGGATCAGGCGCTCGACCAGCAGGAGGGCTTCGTGCGGAGCTTGGCGGTGCTGCCCGCGTACCGCCGAAGGGGGGTGGGCGCCGCGCTGCTGCGTCGCGCCTTCGCCCGCTACGCCGAGAAGGGCCGGCAGGCGGCCGGCCTGGGGGTGGACCTCGCGAACCCGACCGCCCCGCTGTCGCTCTATCGGGCCGTGGGCCTGCGGGAGACCCGGTGGACCGACATGTACCAGCTGGTCGTCCCGGCCGCCGGTGTGTGATTGACGACGCCGGTCGGGCCCGACGGACGGTCCGGCCGGCGGCGGTAGCAGACTGGGAGCGTGCGACAGCCTCTAGGCGGACGCGGTGCCGGTGGGGCGGGAACGCAGCTCGGTGACGTAGTCGTCCGGCGCGCCCGCCTTCTCGGCGGCGTTCGCGATCTCGGAGAGATACCACGAGGTCGGCAGGCCGCCCTCGTACCCGTCGAAGACGTAGATCCACGCGGTCACGTCGCCGTCGAGGGTGGAGACCCGGACGTGCAGTTTGCGGTACGTGCCGGCGGTCACCCCCTCGATCTCGTCGAGCTGGGCGGCGTCATACGGGTGGATGTCGTAGAGCGCCACGAAGACCCGGTCGCCGGGGGACTCGACCAGGGTGCTCACCGCGCCCTCCCAGCCGATCACGTCCGCCCCGGCGAAGGTCAGCCGCCACCCCTCCAGCCAGCCGACGCCCACCATCGGCGAATGCGGGCAGTAGGCGCGCATCCGGGCGGGATCCAGGTTTGAGCCGTAGGCGGCGTGATGACCCACGGCGATGACGATAGCCCGGCTGGCGGGTGGGGGAGAATACGACTGTGCGTGTCGGGTGCGTTCGGGAGAAGAAAGTCACTGTGAGCATCGAGGAAGGGCAGACGCTGTGAGCCGGATCGTGATCATCGGCGGGGGGCCGGCCGGGTACGAGGCGGCGCTGGTCGCCGCCCAGCTCGACGCCGATGTCACCGTGGTGGAGGCCGACGGCGCGGGCGGGGCCTGCGTGCTCTCGGACTGCGTTCCCTCGAAGACCTTCATCGCCAGCTCGGGGGTGGTCACCGGCTACCGGGACACCGAGGAGTTCGGCGTGCACTCGGACGGCCTGGAGGCGGTCACCGTCGACGCGCGGGCGGTGCACGACCGGGTCAAGCGGCTGGCGCTGGCGCAGTCCGCCGACATCCACGCCAAGCTGCTCAAGGCGGGGGTCACCTTCGTGGCCGGCACCGCCCGGCTGGGCGAGGACGCTCTCGGCCACACCCACCGGGTCGTCGTCACCCCCGCCGACGGCGGGGAGGAATACTGGATCGACGCCTCCTCGGTGCTGGTGGCCACCGGCTCGACGCCCCGCCAGCTGCCCACCGCCGTGCCGGACGGCGAGCGCATCCTGACCTGGCGCCAGGTGTACGACCTGCCCGAGCTGCCCGAGCATCTGATCGTGGTCGGCTCCGGCGTGACCGGCGCCGAGTTCGCCAGCGCGTACCTGGCGATGGGGGTCCAGGTCACCCTGGTCTCCAGCCGCGACCGGGTCATGCCGCACGAGGACGCCGACGCGGCCTCGGCCATCGAGCGGGTGTTCCGCAACCGGGGCATGAGCATCCTCAACAACTCCCGGGCCGACGCGGTCCGGCGTACGGCCGACGGCGTCGAGGTGGAGCTGTCCGACGGCCGCAAGGTCGCCGGCTCGCACGCCCTGATCGCGGTCGGTTCGATCCCGAACACCGCCAACCTGGGCCTGACCGAGTACGGCGTGGAGCTGGGCCGGGGCGGCTACGTCACGGTCGACCGCGTGTCCCGGACCAACGTGCCCGGCATCTACGCCGCCGGCGACTGCACTGGTGTGCTGCTGCTGGCCAGCGTCGCCGCCATGCAGGGCCGGATCGCGATGTGGCACGCCCTTGGCGAGGCCGTCCGCCCGCTGCGGCTGCGGACCGTCGCGGCGAACGTCTTCACCGACCCGGAGCTGGCCACCGTGGGCGTCTCGCAGGACGAGGTGGACGCCGGCAAGGTGCCGGCCCGGCAGGTGATGCTGCCGCTGTCGGGCAACGCGCGGGCCAAGATGGACGACCTGTCCGACGGCTTCGTGAAGCTGTTCTGCCGCCCGGCCAGCGGCCAGGTCGTCGGCGGTGTGGTGGTGGCCCCCAAGGCCAGCGAGCTGATCCTTCCGATCACCATGGCGGTGGAGAACAACCTGACGGTCAACGAGCTGGCCCAGACCATCACCATCTACCCGAGCCTCTCCGGCTCGATCACCGAAGCGGCCCGCCAGCTCATGCTCCACGAGCTGGAGTAACGGCCCAAGGAGTGGCGGGCGTCCGGGTTTGGGTTAGCGCGACGGTTACCAGGACGGCTACCTCGGTGAGGATGAGCAGGCGTTCGGCCAGGCCGATCAGCAGGCGGTCACCGGGGTAGGCGGACCAGATCATCGCGGCCGCCAGGGCCAGGCTGAGCAGGACGAGGGTGCGCAGCGTCCGGGCGGCGGGGACCAGGTCGGGGCGACGGGCGAGCAGCCAGCCGGCGGCCGGCAGCGCCAGGAAGGCGACCACCGAGGCGTACCGGTGCAGGTAGGCGGCGGTGGTCATGGCGGTGCCCGGCTCGTTCGTCGGCACCACCGCGGCCAGCAAAAGCCCGGCCACCCACGCGCCGAGCAGCAGCTCGACCGGCCGGCTGGGTCGTGGTGGCCGGGCGCGGCGCAGCCCGAGCAGCAGCGCCACGGTGGCGAGCGCGAGCACCACCATGGCGACGTCGATGACGCCGCCCCGGTCGGAGACCGCGAAATCGCTCACGGTCAGCGCCCACGGGTTGAGGTCGTCGTTGACTTCGAGATGGCCGATCACGGTCAGCAGCGCCGCCAGGGCGATCCCGCCGAGGGCAAGCACGCCGGTACTCCGGGTTCCAGGCATGCCTCAGCCTGTCGCCGGGAAGACCCGAGCCGGATCCGGGACGGCCACCGAAATCGTCCCGGGGGACCACCCCTAGAGGCACCCGGGTGAGGGGGCGCTCGACCCTCAGTCGAGGGGGATGTCGGCCGAGGCGGCGGCTCGGGCGTGCCGTGCGCTGACCAGGGTCATCGCCCATCCGGCGGCGGCGAAGCCGGCCGCCGCCGCGGTGGCGATGATGGCCAGCCGCCAGGCCGACTCGGTCAACGCGGTGCCACCCAGGTGGCCGACCAGCGCGCCGTAGGTGGCCCAGCCCAGCGCGGCCACCGCCTCGTACAGCACGAACAGTCGGTACGGATAGCGGCTACGGCCGGCTGAGAAGCAGGCCGCCATCCGACCGCCCGGCACGAACCGGCACAGCAGGATGACCAGCGGCCCGGGCTGCCGTAATCCCTGGGTGACCCGGCTGGCGACCCGTCGCGCCCGGCTCAACTCGGCGTGCCGGGGAGCCCGCCGGTCCGGTGCGCCCCGACCGAGCAGGTAGCAGGCGAGATCGCCGGCGAAGACGCCGAGCGCGCCGACGGCGATGGTGACCGGCAGGCTGAGTCCGCCGTAGACGGTGAGCGCACCGCTGGTGATCATGACGATCTGGGTGGGAATCACCGGGACGAAGGCGTCCGCGATCAGCAGACCGAGCAGCACGAGGTACGCCCACGTCGGCGATGCGACGTCTGTCAGTAGTTCGGGCACGCGTGCCACCTCGCCGGATGCGGCCGATTGGGTGTCTCGAGCCTGACGGCGTGTCCGGCGTCACGGTGGACAGCCCCACCCCGCCGTGACCGTCGACACGACTGGGCCACCCAGGTACAACGAGGCGAACGGTCCTCGGGTGACGGTTCGGCAGCCGTCCCGCGCGGCCCGCACAGGTCGGCGGATCGGCGTTCGTCGGCGTACCGTTGTCCGCGCGGCCCCAGCACCGTCGGGTCCCCCGTTCCTGACGTTCCGGGCCGCCCAGGGCCGCCGGCGGGTCCCGCGCCGGCGGCCCGCCCTCCCCTCCGCCGCGCCAAATCCGGGTGCGTCCCCGATCGCTCCAGGGGTACGGTCGCCGCATGCGCAGCGCGGTAGTGGAGACCACGACGCCGGGTGTCCCCGGCGCGCCGCTCTGACGTAACCACCGTCGACCAGGCCCCGGGGCGATCCGCCCCGAGGGCCGCGCGGCGTTCGGTGTCCAGGTCGCCTCCGGGTCGTACCCGATCCAGGAGCACGACATGATCGACCACCGCAAGCTCGGCCGGGAGCTGGACCTCTTCGTCTCCGACCCGCTGGCCGGCGCCGGCCTGCCGATCTGGCTGCCGGACGGCGCCGCCGCCCGGCACGCCGTCGAGGAGTACGTCCGTGAGCTGGAACGCCGATCCGGCCACCAGCACGTCTACTCGCCGCCGCTGGGCAAGCGCGAACTCTTCGAACTCTCCGGCCATCTCGGCTACTTCGCCGACGACATGTTCCCGCCGATGCGGCTGAGCGCCGACGACGAGTTCGTGCTCCGGCCGGCGCTCTGCCCACACCACGCGCTGGTCTTCCGGGCCCGGGGCCGCTCCTACCGGGAGTTGCCGCTGCGGATCGCCGAGCTGGGCGGGATGTACCGCTCGGAGCGCTCCGGCGTGCTCGGCGGGCTGTCCCGGGTGCGCGCCATTTCGCTCAACGACGCGCACACCTTCTGCGCCCCGGACCAGGTGGGCGACGAGGTCGTGGAGATCCTCGGGCTGATCCGCGCCGCGCACGCCGCGCTCGGCGTCCGCCCGGCCGGCTTCCGGCTGTCGCTGCGCGGGCCGGGCGAGAAGTACGTCGGCGACGACGCGCAGTGGGCCCGCGCCGAGGACCTGCTCCGGGGTTCGCTGGCCGGGGTGGCGTACGTCGAGGCGCCGGGGGAGGCCGCCTTCTACGGCCCGAAGATCGATATTCAGATCGTCGACGCGGCCGGCCGGGAGTCGACCATCTCCACCATCCAGTTGGACTTCGACAAGCCGGAACGGTTCGACCTGTCGTACACCGACTCGGACGGCAGCCGGCGTCGGCCGGTCATGGTGCACCGCAGTCTGGTCGGCAGCATGGAGCGGCTGTTCGCGTACCTCATCGAGGTGCACCAGGGCGCCTTCCCGGCCTGGTACGCGCCGGTGCAGCTGGTGCTGCTGCCGGTGGACGACGGGCAGGCCGGAGCGGCGGCCGAGCTGGCCCGACGGGCCGTCGCCGCCGGACTGCGGGTCGAGGTCGACGTCGCCGGCTCGCTGGGCGCCCGGATCCGGGACGCGGCCCGCCGCCGCGTCCCGTACCTCGGCGTGCTCGGTTCCCGGGAGGCGGCCGACGGACGCCTCGCCCTGCGCCTCCGCGACGGCCGCACCCTGGACCCGATGCCCGCCGACGCCGCGCTCGCCCTGATCGGCGGGCAGGTCACCGCCCGCGCGGCCGACCTGCTTCCGCCGAACTGACCCACCCGCCGGTCGAGGGCGGATCGTCGTAGCTGTGCGCACGGCGATCCGCCCTAGATCGACGCGGGCTGGGGGACGGCGGTGGCGGCCGGGTCGTCGGATTCGTCGTCGACCGCGGCGCCGGTGAACTGGGAGCGGTACAGCTGGTGGTACGCGCCGTGGGCGGCGAGCAACTGCTCGTGGGTGCCCTGCTCGACGATGCGACCGTTCTCCATCATCAGGATCAGGTCGGCGTCGCGGATGGTTGAGAGCCGGTGCGCGATGACGAAGCTGGTCCGGTCCGAGCGCAGCGCCGCCATCGCCCGCTGGAGCAGCACCTCGGTGCGGGTGTCCACCGAGCTGGTCGCCTCGTCCAGGATCAGCAGAGACGGCTCGGCGAGGAACGCCCGGGCGATCGTGATGAGCTGCTTCTCGCCGGCGCTGACGTTGCTGCCCTCCTCGTCGATGACCGTGTCGTAGCCGTCCGGCAGGCTGCGGACGAACCGGTCGACGAAGGTGGCCCGGGCCGCCGCGAGGATCTCCTCCTCGGTCGCGTCCGGCCGGCCGTACGCGATGTTGTCCCGGATGGTGCCGCCGAAGAGCCAGGTGTCCTGGAGCACCATGCCGATCCGACCCCGCAGGTCGTCGCGGCGCATGGTGGTGATGTCCACCCCGTCCAGGGTGATCCGGCCGGCGTCCAGCTCGTAGAACCGCATCACCAGGTTGACCAGGGTGGTCTTGCCGGCGCCGGTCGGGCCGACGATGGCCACCGTGTGCCCCGGCTCGGCGACCAGCGACAGGTCGTCGATCAGCGGCTTGTCCGGCTCGTACCGGAACGAGACGTGCTCGAACTCGACCCGGCCGTGCGGGTCGACGACCCGGGCCGGCTGGACCGGGTCGGGGCTCTGCTCGTCGGCGTCGAGGACCGCGAAGACCCGCTCGGCCGAGGCCACTCCGGACTGGAGGAGGTTGGCCATCGAGGCGAGCTGGGTGAGCGGCTGGGTGAACTGGCGGGAGTACTGGATGAACGCCTGCACGTCGCCGAGGCTCATCGCGCCGGACGCCACGCGCAGCCCGCCGACCACCGCGATCGCCACGTAGCTGAGGTTTCCGATGAACATCATCGACGGCATGATGATCCCGGAGATGAACTGGGCGCCGAAGCTGGCCCGGAACAGCTCCTCGTTCTTGGCGTTGAACGCGGCCTCCACCTCGCGCTGCCGGCCGAAGACCTTCACCAGCTCGTGACCGGTGTAGGCCTCCTCGATCTGGC
This sequence comes from Micromonospora sp. CV4, assembly GCF_003667455.1. Lineage (NCBI taxonomy): Bacteria > Bacillati > Actinomycetota > Actinomycetes > Micromonosporales > Micromonosporaceae > Micromonospora > Micromonospora sp. CV4. The sequence continues at coordinate 15,629 of NZ_RCVI01000205.1, forward strand.
CGTTCAGCTCGCCGGTGTGCTTCCACTGGGCGATGAACTGCTGCTGGGAGCGCTTGGCGATGCGCTGGGTGACCAGCACCGACAGCGGCACCGCGACCAGGGCCACCAGGGCCAGCAGCGGCGAGATCCAGAACATCACGCCCAGCACGCCGACCACGGTCAGCAGCGAGGTGAGCAGCTGGCTGAGGGTCTGCTGGAGGCTGGTGGAGATGTTGTCGATGTCGTTGGTGACCCGGCTGAGCAGTTCGCCGCGGGGCTGCCGGTCGAAGTACGGCAGCGGCAGTCGGTTGAGCTTCTCCTCCACCTCGGCGCGCAGCCGCAGCACCGTGCGCTGGACCACCCCGTTGAGCAGCCAGCCCTGCCACCACGACAGCACGCTCGCCGCCAGGTAGAGCCCGAGCGCCAGCAGCAGCACCCGGCTCAGGGCGCCGAAGTCGATGCCGACGCCGGGGATGACGTCCATCCGGGCCAGCATGTCGGCGAAGCTGTCGTTGCCGCTGGCCCGGGCCGCCGCGACGGCCTGCTCGGGGGTGGTGCCCGCCGGTAGTTGCCGGCCGATCACCCCGTTGAAGATCAGGTCGGTGGCGTGGCCGAGGATCTTCGGCCCGGCGACGCTGAACCCGACGCTCACCACGGCGAGCGTGATGATCGCGGCCAGGTGCAGCCGGTGCGAGCGGAGCCGGCCGAGCAGCCGCCGGGCGGACGGCCCGAAGTTCATCGACTTCTCGGCAGGCATCCCGGCGCCCGCCCAGGGCGGCCCGCCGCCCTGGCGTCCGGGGGGCAGCCGCTTCGGCGTGGCCCCCTCGCCGGCCGGCTTCTGCGTGGGTACGGCCGCGGTCCGCGGCTCGTCGGGCTCGCTCATGCCGGCACCTCCGTCGTCTGCTGGGAGGCCACGATCTCGGCGTACGTCGGGCAGCTCTCCAGCAACTCCTCGTGTCGTCCCACTCCGACGACCCCCCCGTCCTCAAGCACGATGATCTGGTCGGCGTCGACGATCGTGGAGACCCGCTGGGCCACGATCACCACGGCGGACTGCGCGGTGACCGGGCGCAGGGCCGCCCGCAGCCGCGCGTCGGTGCCGAGGTCGAGCGCGGAGAACGAGTCGTCGAAAAGGTAGATCTCCGGCTGCCGGACCAGGGCCCGGGCGATGGCCAGGCGCTGCCGCTGCCCGCCGGAGACGGTGCTGCCACCCTGGGCGATCGGGGCGTCCAGCCCGCCGGGCATCTGGGCCACGAAGTCCCGGGCCTGGGCGATCTCCAGTGCCGTCCACAGCTCGTCGTCGGTGGCGTCCGGGTTGCCGTAGCGCAGGTTGCTGGCGACCGTGCCGGTGAACAGGTACGGCCGCTGCGGCACCAGGCCGATGCGCCGCCACAGCTCCTCGGGCGCCAACTCCCGTACGTCCACCCCGTCGACCAGCACCGCGCCGGCGGTGACGTCGACCAGGCGGGGGATGAGCGACAGCAGGGTGGTCTTGCCCGCGCCGGTGCTGCCGATGATCGCCGTGGTGGTGCCGGGGGTCGCCCGGAAGGAGATGTCCCGCAACACCGGCTCGACCGCCCCCGGGTACTGGAAGCGCACCCCGCGCAGCTCCAGCTCGGCCCTGGTGGGCGGCTCGGCGACCGGCTCGGCGGCCGGGACCACCGAGGAGTCGGTGTCCAGCACCTCGACGATCCGCTCGGCGCAGACCGCGGCCCGGGGCACCATCATCAGCATGAAGGTGGCCATCATGACGGCCATCAGGATCTGCATCAGGTACTGGAGGAAGGCGGTGAGCGCGCCGACCTGGATCGCGCCGGCGTCCACCCGCTGCGCGCCGAACCAGAGCACCGCCACGCTGGAGACGTTCAGCACCAGCATGACCACCGGGAAGATCAGAGCCAGCAGTCGACCGGTACGCAGCGCGGTGGCGGTCAGGTCGGCATTGGCGACGGCGAAGCGGTCCGTCTCGTACGGCTCGCGGACGAAGGCGCGCACCACGCGGATGCCGGTGATCTGCTCGCGCAGCACCCGGTTGACCGTGTCGATCCGGGTCTGCATCAGCCGGAAGCCCGGCACCATCCGACGGATGATCATGCTGAGCGCGGTGGCCAGCACCGGCACGCTGACCAGCATCAGCCAGGAGAGCCCGATGTCCTCCCGGAGCGCCATCACCACACCGCCCACGCTCATGATGGGCGCGGCGACCAGCATGGTGCAGCTCATCAGCACGAGCATCTGCACCTGCTGCACGTCGTTCGTGTTGCGGGTGATCAGCGACGGTGCGCCGAACCGGGCCACCTCGCGGGCGGAGAAGCGGTTGACGTGCCCGAACAGGGTCGCGCGGACGTCCCGGCCGAAGCCCATCGCGATCCGCGCGCCCAGGTACACCGCGGCGATCGAACAGATGATCTGGATCAGGCTGACCAGCAGCATCCAGCCGCCGATGCGCACGATGTAGTCGGTGTCGCCCCGGGCCACGCCCCGGTCGATGATGTCGGCGTTGAGGCTGGGCAGGTAGAGCGACGCCATGGTGCCCACGAACTGGAGCAGCACCACCGCCGTCAGCGGTCGCTGGTAGGTGCGCAACTGGTTGCGCAACAGTCGGATCAGCACGCCGTGTCCTTCGCTTCGGTAGGGCGTCCGGTCATCCGCGGGTCGTCCCCGCTGCCGATGACCTCGAGCAGGAAGTCCCGGATCACCTGTGCCTTCGCGGGGTCGGCGTCGACCGAGGTGAGCGGTCTTCCGGAGTGCATCAGCGTGGTGAGCGCCGCCACCCGCTCCCGGCCGGCGGGCGTGATGGCGAGCCGGACGCTGCGCCGGTCGCTGTCGTCACGCTGCCGCTCGACCAGCCCGTCGCGGGCCAGCGTGTCCACGATGCCGGTCAGGGTCGCCGGGCGCACGAAGCCCTTCTCGGCGACCTCGCGGTGGGGCAGCTCGCCGTGCCGGGCGAGCGTCATCAGGGTCACCATGCCGGCCTGGGTGAGGCCGTGCTCCTCGGCGAGGTAGCGGTTCCACCGCTGCCCGACGAGGTGCCCGGCCACGACCAGCAGTCGGCCGAGCGGCACATCCTGGAGAGTGACGAGATCCACGGCAAGCAGGTTAGCCTCCTGATAGTCAGGGACCAAACGAAATAGCCACCGCGGTGGTTACGAACGCGATCTGCAGAGCCGTGCGCTGGCCGAGCGGGGTGACTGGCCTCCCGGCCAGGGTCAGCTTCCGGCGGGCGGCCGAGACGTTGGCCGGGAACATCGCGAGCATCAGCAGGCCGAGCCCGGCGGCGGCCAGGCGGGCGGTCGCGGGGATCAGCAGGCCCACCGCGCCGACGAGTTCCAGTACGCCGGTGACGGTGACCAGCAGGTCCGGGCGGGGCAGGCCGGTCGGGACCATCGCGATCAGGTCGGTGCGGCGCTGCCCGGCGAAGTGCGCGACGGCGGTCAGCGTGAACATCAGGGCCAGGCCAACCCGTAGTGCGGGGTGCCAGCCGTCGAGCGCGGAGATGCCGGCCAGGCCGGCGAGTCGGGCCAGCGCGGTGCCGACGACCAGAGCGATCAGGGGTGCCATCGAAATCCTCCTCGTGAACTTGTCAGTGGCAAGATTGCCTCGACGAGTGCCATCTTGTCAATGGCAAGATAGGATTCGGGCATGACCGGACCGCGCGCCTACCACCACGGCGACCTACGCCGCGCCCTGCTCGCCGCAGCTCTGGATGCCATCGAGGAGGTCGGGCCCGCCGCGCTGAGTCTGCGCGATCTCGCCCGCCGGGCCGGTGTCTCGCACGCCGCACCCGCCCACCATTTCGGCGACAAGGCGGGCCTGCTCACCGCGCTTGCCGCCCAGGGCTTCGACCTGCTGGCGCAGAAGCTGGTCAACGCGGACGACGTGCTGGAGGCCGGGGTCGCGTACGTCGACTTCGCCGTCACGCACCGCGCGTACTTCGAGGTGATGTTCCGGCCCGAGCTCTACCGGGCGGACGACGCCGAACTGGTCGCGGCCCGGGAGCGCTCGGGCGCCGCGCTCCGTTCCGGGGTGGCCACCCTGCCCACCGGTGGCGCACCCGCGGACACCGACCGGGACGCGCTCGCCGCCTGGTCGATCGCGCACGGCTTCGCCACCCTCTGGCTGGCCGGCGCGTTGCCGGAGCGGGTGGGCGACAACCCCCGCACGGCAGCCCGCGACGTCCTGCGCCGCCTAGCCCGGTAACCACCCTTCCACGGCGTCGATCATGGAGTTGTGGTGGGCGATTCGCCGGTCGCTGCCCGTTCTGTGCGGCACCACAACTCCATGATCAACCCGGATGGCGGTCACCAGCTGGTGGGCAGCGGCATTCCCTCGGTGAAGCCGGCGGCGCTCTGCACGCCGACGATCGCCCGCTCGTGGAACTGCGTCAGGTCCCGGGCGCCGGCATAGGTGAAGGCGCTGCGCACCCCGGCGATGATCTCGTCGATCAGGTCCTCGACGCCGGGCCGGGCCGGATCCAGGTACATCCGCGCCGAGGAGATGCCCTCCTCGAACACCGCCTTGCGGGCCCGGTCGTACGGGCTGTCGTCGGCGGTACGGGCGCTGACCGCCCGCGCCGAAGCCATCCCGAAGCTCTCCTTGTACCGGCGACCGTCCGCGTCGGTGTACAGGTCGCCGGGGGACTCGTAGGTGCCGGCGAACCACGAACCGATCATCACGTTCGAGGCGCCGGCGGCGAGCGCGAGCGCCACGTCACGCGGGTGCCGTACGCCGCCGTCGGCCCACACGTGCCGACCGAGGTCGCGAGCCGCCGCCGCGCAGTCGAGCACGGCGGAGAACTGCGGACGGCCCACGCCGGTCATCATCCGGGTGGTGCACATCGCACCCGGGCCGACGCCGACCTTGATGATGTCGGCGCCCGCCTCGACCAGGTCGCGTACCCCTTCGGCGGTGACCACGTTGCCGGCCGCCACCGGCACCCCCGGGTCGAGCTTGCGGACCGCCTGCAGCGCGGAGATCATCCGCGCCTGGTGGCCGTGCGCGGTGTCCACGACCAGCGTGTCCACCCCCGCCTCCAGCAGCGCGGCGGCCTTGCCCGTGACGTCCCCGTTGATCCCGACCGCCGCCGCGATGCGCAGCCGACCCCGGTCGTCCACCGCCGGCGTGTACAGCGTGGCCCGCAGCGCGCCCTGGCGGGTCAACACCCCGACCAGTCGGCCGTCGGCGTCCACCACCGGGGCGAGCCGGCGCCGGCCCGCGGAGAGCCGGTCGAAACCGGTACGCGGGTCCGCGTCCGCCGGGACGGTGTGCAGCTCGGTGGACATCACGTGCCGCAACTGGGCGAACCGGTCCACGCCGATGGTGTCCGCCTCGGTGACCACGCCCAGCGGACGGCCGGCCTCGTCCACCACGATGACCGCGCCGTGCGAGCGCTTCGGCAGCAGGTGGATGGCGTCGCCAACGGTCTCGGTGGGGCCCAGGGTGATCGGCGTGTCGTAGACCAGGTGCCGCTGCTTGACCCAGCCGACGACGTTCGCCACGACCTCGATCGGGATGTCCTGCGGGATCACCGCGATCGCGCCCCGCCGGGCCACCGTCTCGGCCATCCGCCGGCCGGCGACCGCGGTCATGTTCGACACCACCAGCGGGATGGTGGTGCCGGTGCCGTCGCCGGTGGAGAGGTCGACGTCGAGCCGGGAGCCGAGGTCGGAGCGGGCCGGCGCCATGAAGACGTCGGTGTAGGTCAGGTCGTGCGCGGGGACCGCGCCGTGAAGGAACTGCACCCGGCCATCATTCCCGCTCGTGGCTGATCCAGCCGCCTGTGGTCATGGAAAACACTCCCGCCGCCGTCCTGCGCGAGCGGCGGCGCGCCCGGTCAGCCCAGCAGAAGCGCCACGGCGAGCCCGGCCATCACGACGGCGATGACCGCGTCCAGCACCCGCCAGGCGGTGGCACGGGCGAGCAGCGGCGCGAGGCGCTGCGCGCCGGCGCCGAGCGCGGTGAACCAGACCACGCTGGCCACGGCGGCCCCGGCGCCGAAGACCCAGCGGTTCGGGTGCTGCTGTGCCACCCCGCCGAGGAGCAGCACCGTGTCCAGGTAGACGTGCGGGTTCAGGTAGGTGAAGGCGGCGCAGGCGAGCAGGGTGGCCCCGAGCGTGGCCGGCGGCCGCTCGGTGGGCAACAGGGCGCCGGGGCGCAGGGCGCGGCGGGCGGCGAGCGCCGCGTAGCAGAGCAGGAACGCCGCGCCGCCCCACCGGATCGCCGTCAGCACGCCCGGCCGGCCCGTCACCAGCGTGCCGACCCCGGCGACGCCCGCCGTGATCAGCAGAGCGTCCGACACGGCGCAGGTGAGCACCACGGGTACGACGTGTTCGCGGCGCAGGCCCTGACGCAGGACGAAGGCGTTCTGGGCGCCGATGGCGACGATCAGGGCGATGGAGATCGAGAAGCCGGCGAGGGCGGAGGTGAGCACGGATCGACGCTAGGTGCGCGGGCCAGCACCAGTCCAACTAAAGTTTCTCAAGCAACATAAGCTCTGCTGATGGACGGTCTCGACTCGGCGCAGTTGCGGACGCTCGCCGCGGTGGTCGCGGAGGGCAGCTTCGAGGCGGCGGCGCGGCTGCTGCACGTCACGCCGTCGGCGGTGAGCCAGCGGATCAAGGCACTGGAGGAGACCGTCGGCCAGGTGCTGGTCCGCCGGACCCGACCGTGCGTGGCGACCGAGGCGGGACGGCCGCTGCTGCGCCTGGCCGGCCAGCTCACGCTGCTCGAACGGGAGGCGCTGGCCGATGCCCGCGGTCCGCTGTCCGGCGGCGGCCGCGTCCGGGTCGCCGTGGTGGTCAACGCGGACTCGCTGGCCACCTGGTTCCCCGCCGCCCTGGCGCGACTGCCGCAGCGGGCCGGGCTCTCCTTCGACCTGCGGCAGGACGACCAGGACCACACCGCCGAGCTGCTCCGGGACGGGTCGGTGACGGCGGCGGTGACCGCCCAGCGGGAGGCCGTGCAGGGCTGCCGGGTGCTGCGGCTCGGCGCCATGCGCTACCGCGCGCTGGCCACGCCGGAGTTCGCGGCGGCCCACTTCGCCGACGGGTTCAGCCCTTCCGCGCTGGCCGGGGCGCCGCTGGTCGTCTTCGACCGCAAGGACCGGGTGCAGCACCGCTTCATCCGGGCGGTGGCGGGCCGGTCGCTCGACCCGCCGGTGCACTACGTGCCGTCGGTGCCGGCCTTCAGCGAGGTGATCCGGCTCGGGCTGGGCTGGAGCCTGGTGCCGGAGCAGATCGCGGAGGCCGATCTGGCCGCCGGCCGCTGTGTCGACCTCGCGCCGGGCCGGCACCTCGACGTCCCGCTCCACTGGCAGCACTGGCGGCTGGAGTCGGACGTGTTGAACGCCCTGACCACCGCCGTCCGCGCGGTCGCCGCCGAGACCCTCCGCTGACCGCCTGCCCGGCGCGTCGCGCCGACCTCCCGCCGGAAGGATCCGTCAGGGGACCTCCGGACAGCTCAGGCGATGGTGCAGATCGCCGCGCCGGCGGTGATCACGGCACCCACCTCGGCGGTGAGTCCGCTGACCGTGCCGGCCTTGTGGGCGTGCAGCGGCTGCTCCATCTTCATCGCCTCCAGCACCACGACCAGGTCACCCTCGGCCACGGTGTCGCCGTCCGCCACCGCGATCTTGACGATCGTGCCCTGCATCGGCGAGGTGAGCGTGTCGCCACCGACCGGTGCGCCGGCCTTGGCCCCGCCACCGCGCCGGGTCGGCTTGCGGGAGGCGGGCGCGGCGGTGGTCGTACCCCCGCCGAAGCCGGCGGGGAGGCTGACCTCCAGCCGCTTGCCACCCACCTCGACCACGACGGTGTCGCGCTCGGCCGGCGCCTCGGCGGCGCCGGCGGCGGCGGCGAACGGCGGCACGGTGTTGTGGAACTCCGTCTCGATCCACCGGGTGTGCACGGTGAACGGCTCGGCGGTGAACGCCTCGTCCCGCACCACCAGCCGGTGGAACGGCAGCGCGGTGGCCATCCCGTCGATCACCATCTCGTCCAGCGCGCGGCGGGCCCGCTCCAGCGCCTCGGTACGCGTCTCACCGGAGATGATCACCTTGGCCAGCAGCGAGTCGAAGTTGCCGCCGATCACGTCGCCGGCAGAGATGCCGGTGTCCACCCGGACACCGGGGCCGGTGGGCAGTCGCAGCGCGGTGACCGTGCCGGGGGCGGGCAGGAAGTTGCGGCCCGGGTCCTCGCCGTTGATCCGGAACTCGATCGAGTGCCCGCGCGGCGTCGGGTCCTCGGTGATGCGCAGCTTCTCGCCGTCAGCGATCCGGAACTGCTCGCGGACCAGGTCGATGCCGGCGGTCTCCTCGGTCACCGGGTGCTCGACCTGGAGCCGGGTGTTGACCTCCAGGAAGGAGATGGTGCCGTCCACGCCGACCAGGTACTCGACCGTGCCGGCGCCGTGGTAGCCGGCCTCGCGGCAGATCGCCTTGGCGCTGTCGTGGATCTGCGCACGCTGGGCGTCGGTGAGGAACGGCGCGGGTGCCTCCTCGACCAGCTTCTGGTGCCGCCGCTGCAGGGAGCAGTCCCGGGTGCCGACCACGATCACGTTGCCGTGCTGGTCGGCGAGGACCTGCGCCTCGACGTGCCGGGGCTGGTCCAGGTAGCGCTCGACGAAGCACTCGCCCCGGCCGAACGCCGCGACCGCCTCCCGGGTGGCCGACTCGAACAGCTGGGGGATCTCCTCCATGGTCCGGGCCACCTTGAGGCCGCGACCGCCGCCGCCGAAGGCGGCCTTGATGGCCACCGGCAGGCCGTGGTCGACGGCGAACGCCATCACCTCGTCCGGGCTCTCCACCGGGTCCGGGGTGCCGGGAACCAGCGGCGCGCCGGCGCGCTGGGCGATGTGCCGCGCGGTGACCTTGTCACCCAGGTCGCGGATCGCCTGCGGGGTGGGGCCGATCCAGGTCAGCCCGGCGTCGATGACCGCCTGGGCGAAGTCGGCGTTCTCGGACAGGAAGCCGTAGCCGGGGTGCACGGCGTCGGCGCCGGCCCGTGCGGCCACGTCGAGCAGCTTGTCGATGCGCAGGTACGTCTCGGTCGCGCTGTCCCCGCCGAGCGCGTACGCCTCGTCGGCGAGCGTGGCGTGCAGGGCGTCGCGGTCGGAGTCCGCGTACACCGCGACACTGTCCAGGCCGGCGTCGCGGCAGGCGCGGATCACCCGGACGGCAATCTCGCCGCGGTTGGCGATGAGTACCTTGCGCACCTTCGTGGCTCCTCCCGGCAGGTTACTGACCGGGAGTGTATCGGCCGACCTGGTGACCCTAACGATCGCTCAGTGTGGGATGCCGCACTGTCCCGCCACGGTTTAGTCAAACTTGGCTATTACGCTTGTCGGGTGTCTTCGACTCGGATGATGATCCTCGGCCTGGTGCGGTGGATGCAGCCCGTGCACGGCTACGACGTGCGCCGTGAGCTGCTGAGCTGGGGTGCCGACAAGTGGGCGAACGTGCAGCCCGGCTCGATCTACCACGCCCTGCGCAAGCTCACCGAGGAAGGCCTGATCAGAGCCGTTGCCACCGAGCAGGTCGGCGCCCGTCCGGCGCGTACGACGTACGAGGTGACGCCGGTGGGGGAGGACGAGTTCCAGACGTTGCTGCGCGGCTTCTGGTGGGGCCTGTCCGAGCCGCTGGACCCGTTCTCCGCGGCGTTCGGCTTCCTGCCGGCGCTGCCCCGCTCCGAGGCCGCGGCGGCGCTGCGGAACCGGGCCAACCTGCTGCGCGCCAACGTCGCCTCGATGCGGGCCTCGTTGGAGTCCGACTGGATCCGTAACAGCAAGCCGGTGCACGTCGGTTGGATGTTCGAACTCTGGGCGGCGCGGGCGGAGGCGGAGTTGAGCTGGTGCGAGCAGGTCGCGGACCGGGTCGAGTCCGGTGTGTCGTACCTGCCTGCTGAACTGGAGAACGCCGAGGGCTGGTCGGCCTGGAGGGAGGGTGGAGCGCCACTCGACGCCGACCCGGAATAATCAACGTTGACTAAAAAAGCTATATCGCGTTAGCCTGCTCGCGGCACAGCGGGGAGTGCGCCGTCCGGCGTCGTCCCCCTCGACGGCCGGCTGCCGCCGGCCCGGACGACCAGGAGCAGAGATGATCGAGACCAGGGGGCTGCGGAAGTCGTTCCGCTCCCGCGCGGGTCGAGAGACGAAGACGGTGGACGCCGTGCGGGGCGTCAACCTTGAGGTCGCCGAGGGCGAGATCTTCGGCTTCCTCGGCCCGAACGGCGCCGGTAAGACCACCACGCTGCGGATGCTCGCCACGCTGATCGAGCCGGACGGCGGCGAGGCCACCATCGCCGGCGCCGACCTGCGCAAGGCTCCGGCCGAGGTGCGCCGCCGGATCGGCTACGTCCCGCAGGGCGGCAGCACCTGGGACGAGTCGACCGCCCGCGAGGAACTGGTGCTGCACGCCCGGATGTACGGCATCGGCAAGGCCGACGCGCAGCGGCGCGCCGCCCGCGCGCTGGACGCCTTCCAGCTCACCGAGTACGCCGACCGCAAGTGCAAGACCTACTCCGGCGGCCAGCGCCGACGGGTGGAGATCGCGCTCGGCATCATCCACGAGCCGAAAATCGTCTTCTTGGACGAGCCGACCACCGGCCTCGACCCGCAGAGCCGCGCGCACATGTGGGACGAGATCCGGCGGCTGCGCCGGGACGGGATGACCGTCTTCATCACCACGCACTACCTGGACGAGGCCGACGCGCTCTGCGACCGGATCGCGATCATGGACAACGGCGAGGTGGTGGCGGAGGGCACTCCGGCCGAGCTCAAGCGGGAGATCTCCGGCGACGTCGTGCTGGTCGGCCTCGACCTGGCCGTCACCCCGCAGGCCGCGCAGGCGCTCGACGGCGAGCCGTACGTCAACAAGTTGGAGACCGCCGACGAGGGCGGCCTGCGCCTCTACGTCGACGAGGGCGCCACCGCCATCCCGCAGGTGCTGCGCAGACTCGACCAGGCCGGGCTGGACCTGCGCTCGATCGAGCTGCACCGGCCCAGCCTGGACGACGTCTTCCTGACCAAGACCGGCCGCTCGCTGCGCGAGTCCTGACCATCCCGGAGACGACTCATGAAATTCGCCCGTGACACGTGGCTGATCTTCCAGCGGCAGACCCAGCTCCTGCTGCGCAACCCGGTCTGGGTCTTCGTCGGCGTGTTCCAGCCGGTGATGTACCTGCTGCTCTTCGCCCCGCTGCTCAAGCCGGCGCTGAACGCGCCCACCCAGGCCGCCGCCTACAAGATCTTCGTACCCGGTCTGCTGGTGCTGCTGGCCATCTTCGGTGGCCTGTTCCAGGGCTTCGGCCTGATCGCCGAGCTGCGCGCGGGAGTTATCGAACGCTCCCGGGTCACCCCGATCAGCCGGCTCGCCCTGCTGCTCGGCCGCTCGCTGCGCGACGTGGTCTCGCTCATCGTGCAGGCCGTCATCATCACCCTGCTGGCGCTCCTGTTCGATCTGCGGGTGTTCATCGGGGACCTGCTGCTCGCGTACCTGATGCTGGCCCTGATCGCGCTGATGACCTCGGCCGTCTCGTACGGCGTCGCGCTCAAGGTCAAGAGTGAGGACGCTCTGGCCCCGCTGATGAACACGGTGGCGCAGCCGGTGCTGCTGCTCTCCGGCATCCTGCTGCCGTTGACCTTCGCACCCGGCTGGTTGCAGGCCATCGCCGACTGGAACCCGTTCTCCTGGGCGGTCGACGGCACGCGGGCGCTGTTCGCCGGTGACCTCGGCAGCGACAAGGTCTGGCAGGGTCTGACCATCACCGCGGTGCTCGCCGCGGCGGGGGTCGTCTGGGCCGCACGCCAGTTCGCCCGCAGCGTCCGCTGAGGATGGCTGGCTGGGTTCCTACTTGATCAACACGAGTTCCTGGAAATCGGGGTGTCCTGTGTAGCGGGACACCCCGATTTCCGTGGTTCAGCGGTTGTCAGCGCACCCGGGCGAGGGTCAGACCGTCGGCGACCGGCAGCATCACCTGGTCCACCCGCACGTCGGCCAGCACCTCGTCGTTGAAGGCGGCGATGGCCCGGTCGCCGGCGTCCTGCGGCGCGATCACCCGCCCGCCGCGCAACACGTTGTCGACGGCGATGACCCCACCGGGACGCATCCGGGGCACCAGCTCCGCCCAGTAGATCGGGTAACCGGTCTTGTCCGCGTCGATGAACGCGAAGTCCAGGTGCCGCTCGTGCGGCAGCTCGCGCAGCCGGTCCCCGGCCGGACCGATTCGCAGGTCGATCCGGTCCTGCACACCCGCGCGGGCCCAGTAGCGCCGGGCGATCCCGGTGAACTCCTCGGAGATGTCGAAGCAGGTCAGCCGCCCGCCCTCGGGCAACCCGCGGGCGATCGCCAGCGACGAGAGCCCGGTGAACGTGCCGACCTCGACGGCCTGCCGCGCGTCGAGCAGCCGGGTGAGGAAGGTCAGGAACGCGGCCTGTTCCGGAGCGACCTGCATCGTGGCGTGCTCCGGCAGCACCGACCGGGTCTCCTCGGCCAGGTCCCGGATGATCTCGTCCGGCGCGGCGCCGTGCGCGACCAGGTAGGCGTGCAGCTCGTCGGTGAGCGGGATCGATTTGGTGGTCATGACCGGACGTTACCGAGCGGCTCGACCGACTGGCCGCCAGGCGCGACCTTCGTCCACAGATCCGTGATCCGCAGGTCCAGCTCGGCGAGGAGGCGGCGCAGCAGCGGCATCGACAGCCCGACCACCGTCCCCGGGTCACCCTCGATCCGCTCCACGAACGGCCCGCCCAACCCGTCGATGGTGAACGCGCCGGCCACCGCCAACGGCTCGCCACTGGCCACGTACGCGGCGATCTCGTCGTCACTGATGTCGGCGAAATGGACGGTGGTCGAGGCGACCGCCTCAGCACGCCGCCCCGCGACAACGTCGATCAGGCAGTGCCCACTGTGCAGGACCCCGCTGCGCCCCCGCATCCGCAGCCAACGCCGGGTGGCGTCCGCCGAATCCGCCGGCTTGCCGAGGATCTCCCCGTCGAAGGCGAGCACCGAGTCGCAGCCGATCACCAACGTCCGCTGGTCGGTCGCCGGGCTCAGCCGGGTCAGCACGGCCTGTGCCTTGAGCCGAGCCAGCTCCAGGCACAGCTCCTCGGCTCGATCGGTCACCACCAGAGACTCGTCCACCCCGCTGACCAGCACGTCCGGCTCGATGCCGGCGGCCTGGAGTAACTTGCGACGGGCAGGGCTCGCCGAGGCGAGCACGAGACGGAGCGGCAGGTAAGCAGACACCCGACCGACGTTACCGGCTGACCGTTCCCACCACGAACATCCGACCCGCACGCACCCCGGGCGGCGGTGCCTGGCGCTCAACCGAGGTTGATCCACTCCACATCACCGACATCGCGCTATCCCACCCCCGCGGACACCCCCACATCGCCAACACCGAGTCGATCACGGGCCGTCGACCGGTCACCGACTGATGCGGGGCGGCGGATCGTCGCCACGCCGCCTCCGCCGCACCAGCAGCGCCCATCCGACACCGGCAGCCACGATCACCCCGAGCGTGGCCAGGCCGCGTACCGACGCGCCGCCGTCGTCGCCCGGCCCAGCGCCGGTCGCCGTGGTCGGGCCACCACCGGCCGGCGCGCTCGCCGACCCGAAACCCACCGGGGGTACGTCTGCCGTCAGCGCCGCCACCAGATCGATCACGCCATAGCCGTACTCGTCGTCGCGCCCGGGCGGACCCTTGTCGATGGCCGTGGCCGTGAGACGGTGGGCCACCTCCTGCGCGGGCAGGTAGGGGTACTTGGACCTGATCAAGGCCGCCGCCCCCGCCACGATCGCCGTCGCGCTCGAGGTCCCTGTGCCCTTCGAATACTTTCCGTCGAAGCTGGTGCTGTAGATGTCGACAGCCGGCGCCACTACGTCGACTTCCGGTCCAGTCACCGAGACGGCCGCGTGCTTTCCTGTACGGTCGACACCGCCAACGGCGATTACTCCCTTTTCGGTAGCAGGGTATCCGATGGCCTGCTCACGAGGCAGATTGCCAACACCAGCGACGACAACTATGTCTGCCTTCAGGGCACCTTGGATGGCCTGGCGTAGCCGTGAGCTGCTTCCGCCGACAGAGGAAATACTTATCACGTCTGCGCCGTTGGCTATTGCATACTCTATTCCTTGCGCCAGATCGTCTGGCTGACCATCGCCGTGCGGCGGAGAATCGTATATAGGCATGATCTTCGCTTCGGGTGCAATGCCCAGCGCGCCTAGCTCTCCACCTTGCCCATGAGCAGCAATCAGGCCGGCCATAGATGTCCCATGGCTATCCCTGTCTTGTCGGCCGTCCCCACTTCCTCCAGCGATGATGTCTATTCCCCTGAGTAAGTTGCTCTTCAGGTCGGGATGTGGGTCAACCCCAGTATCTGGTACAGCGACAACCACGCCGCTGCCACGACTAATCACGTGTGCTTTGGTCGTCTCAACAAAGCCAAGATGCCACTGCTCTGCCCGAATCCGGGCGGCGGCATCAGCGGCTTGACTAGGCTGTGTTGAGAAACTTGTTGGCGTGGCTAAGGCGATGGTCGCCGACAGTGAAGTCAGCAGTGCGGTGGTGCAAATAGTCACCGATTAAATCCAATGGCGGGGCCAGGGTCAATCGGGCCGGGCTCATCTCCTGGGCGGACAACAGGGTTCACTCCTTGGTCAATCTCCCACGGATTATCCGGATCCCATCGGCCAGCTCGATCATCGTCTCGCTGGGGATAGCTCGGGCGTCCTGGAGGCGGACCAATTCCCGTATTGGGCCCCATTGAAGGTGCGCCGCCGATTGGAGTGACGCCGCCGTGAAAGCCGCCAGCTGCACGGCCGCTGCCCGGACGAGACCCAGCGCCCCCGGAAGGTCCAGTGCCAGCCCCACCGCCACCGATCACACCTCCAATCGGATTGACCTTCCGGGGCGGAGTGGTCCCCTGACCCGGTAGACCGAGCCCCGGGACAGGTGGCCCGCCAATCAGTCCGCTAGGGGGTGTCAAGCGTGGCTGCGACATCGGGGACGATGCCTGCGGTCGATTCATGCTGCTGCCAGGTGATCGATTCGTCGAGATCGGCTGGCCTGCTGCACGGGGTGGGATAGACGGGCCGGGTGGCAGCCCAGGTCCTAGATGTGGGCCTGGAGGCGTCGGTGACGGTGGACTTCCTGTGTTCACAGTGGTGGGGCCGCCCACGAGGCCAGTTCCTGCACTGCCTAGAACTGGTCCAACGCCTTGCGCCTGCGGCATGGGCACTGCAACGTCGGTTTTCGCAGGTAGGGCTGCTGCGGGTCTGCTGACCGTTGGCATCGGTACAGGAACGATCGGAGGGATAACAGGCGCTATGGGGTTTGGGCCTAATGCGTCAGGATCCCCAGACTGAATCGGCGGTCGCACCACTGGCGGTTTTTGGAGGGTGGCTTGGGCTTGTTGGAGTTCGCCACTGAGGTTGAACATCATCCCCCGCGCCCGCGCGTTCAGCCGCTCCAGTTCCGCATCCGTGACCGGTGACTGCGTGACCCGGCTGCCCATGACCGCTTTCGGGTCGGCGGCCGTCGCCTCGTACGCCTGCTTCTGTTGGAGCTTGGTCGCGTACTCCTCATGGACCTTGCGAAGCTCGGCGCGGGTGGTGCCGATGGCCTGGGTGGCGGCGGAGAGCGCGGTGTAGTTGGCGGCGGCGGCGTCGTGGGTGTGCCGCACCTTGTCGATCAGCTCGTCGAGTTGGGCGAGGTACGTGCGGGAGGCGGCGCTGGTCTCGGGCGGCCACGCCTCGGCGAGGCCGCGCCGGTACTCGTGGAGCCGGCCGAGGTGGATCTGGGCCAGGTCGCAGACCTTGCGCCAGCCGGCGACCTGCTTCCAGTGGTTGGCGGTGTCGTGGTCCTGTAGGCACGCCCACATGCTGTTGACGTCCATCAGTTGCCAGTCGGTGACGCCGGAGGTGCGGCCGCTGCCCCGTTCGATCACGGCAGCACCACCGGCCGGTCGCCGTCGGGGCCGGTCGGGTCGGGCAGCATCGGCGTCGGGCCTCCGGGCAGGACGGTCCCCGGGTCGGCGAGCGCCCGTTGCACGTCCACCACGCGGGCGGCCGAGAAGGCGTCGGCGTCGGAGTACTGGCTGGCGACGCGGTCGGCGACGGCGGCCAGGTGGCCGGTGGCGCCACGGACGGCGTACACCATGTCGGCGGTGGCCTGCTGCGTCTCGTGGTGGGCGTGCAGGAAGGTGACCAGCTCGATGAAGGCGTCGCACGGGTTGGGCAGTTGGGCGGACATGTCGTCGGCGATGTACGACAGGTGTGGCGCGTAGTTGCGTTCGACCTCTGCGGCGAGCCGGTCGGCGAACTCCCGGAGCTGGCGGATGTCGGCCTCGATGCCGCCGTAGTTGCGCAGCCAGGGGGTTGGCCGGTCCTCTTCGGGGATCATCGATCCTCCCTACCCGTCACGGCACCGTTTCCCTGAGTGAGGTTAACGGCTGGGAGCGACGCTGGCAGCCCCCGCGCGGCGGTTCGGGTCAGCGGGGCAGACCGGCGGAGCGCCATCCGCCCGGGCCGGCCGTGAGCGTCGTGCCGGCCGGTCGAGCGCTGCGCGCCCAGGCGGACGCGGCCGCCGGCGCGGGGGCGGCGGCCGGACGGGACCGGAGGACGATCGCCCCCACCAGGGCGGCCAGTTCCTCGGCGGTGGGCACGCCGCGGACGACCCGGAACAGCGGCTCTTCGGCAGACATGACGCCAGGGTACGCGCCGCGAAGTTACCGGGAACGCAGAGTGGCGTGCCGGCGGTGTGACGATCAGCGGGTCCGGGTACCGTCTCACCGATGTCGAACGCGCTTCCCCAACTCGTCGCTGACCGATACCGGCTTCTGTCGCCGCTCGGCCAGGGCGGCATGGGTCGGGTGTGGAAGGCGCGCGACGAGGTGCTGCACCGGGACGTCGCCATCAAGGAGTTGGTGCCGCCGCCCGGCCTCACCGACGAGGAGCGCCGCGAGATGCGGGAGCGCTCGCTGCGCGAGGCGCGGGCCATCGCCCGGCTCAACCACGTCAATGTGGTCCGCATCTTCGATGTTCTCCGCACCGATGGCGATCCGTGGATCGTCATGGAGTACGTGGCGTCGAAGTCGTTGCAGGACACCCTCGCCGAGGACGGACCGGTGACGCCGGCCCGCGCGGTGGAGATCGGCCTCGGCGTGCTGGGCGCCCTCAACGCGGCGCACAAGGCGGGCGTCATGCACCGCGACGTCAAGCCCGGCAACGTGCTGCTCGGTGACGACGGTCGGGTGGTGCTGACCGATTTTGGTCTCGCGACCATCCCGGGTGACCCGAACGTCACCCGCACCGGCATGGTCCTGGGTTCGCCCGCGTACATCTCTCCGGAGCGTGCCCGGGAGGGCACCGCCGGGCCGGAGGCCGACCTGTGGTCGTTGGGCGCGACGCTCTACGCGGCGGTGGAGGGCAAGTCGCCGTACGCGCGGCCGTCGGCGATCGCCACGCTGGCCGCGCTGGCCACCGAGCCGATGCCGCCGCCGAAGAACGCCGGTCCACTCAAGCCGGTGCTCAACGGCCTGCTGCGCAAGGACCCGAACGAGCGGATCAACGCCGAGGTGGCGGAGCGGCTGCTGCGGCGCGCCGGGGGCAAGCGGGCGCGCAGCATCTCGCTGCTGGATGGCGTACGTCGGCCTGGGCCGAACGGCCCGCGCGAGCCGCGCCCGCCGCTCGTGCCGGCGCCGCGACCCGCCGAGGAGCGCGCCGACCGCCCTGTGTCGCCGC
>NZ_RCVI01000189.1:0-32533 GCF_003667455.1 Micromonospora sp. CV4
GAAGCCACCTGTCCACTGGTTCACCGACACGGTCGCGGTGCAGCCCCCGGGGCCCGGTGGCTGCACCGCGACCGTGTCGGTGAACCAGTGGACAGGTGGCTTCGTGGCGACGGTGAAGGTGACGGCCGGATCATCGGCCATCAACTCCTGGGCGGTGACGATCACGTTGCCGTCGGGCGCGACGGTCACCAACGCCTGGAACGCCAACCGCAGCGCTGACTCCGGCGCCACGCGCTGGACGAACGTGGCCTACAACGGCCGGGTCGGCGCCGGCCAGTCCACCGAGTTCGGATTCCAGGCCAACGGCACGGCCGGCGGCCTGACCCCGGCCTGCGCCGCGGGCTGACGCACACCGGCCGGTGTGGAGGACGGTCGCCGATCCTCCACACCGGCCGATCCGGACCCGTCGTGGTTGCCGACGTCGATCCGGTGCTCGTAATCAGCGGCGGCCGGTGGCCAGGGAGACGAGGTACTGTCCGCCGCCGGCGTCGACGCTCGCCGTCACCGGCAGTCCGGGCACCAGCCGGGAGAACCGGTCGGCCAGCCAATCCGCCGCCTCCTGGGCGTCCTTCCTGCTCGGACAGCGGGCGACCAGCTCGCGGCCACCCTTGCGTTCGAGTCGCTCGGCGACGGCGATCAGCGGCGCGGGTTCCACCACGTGCAGACGGTCCGGCCAGGCGATGACAACCTTGACGGCGCCCTTGCGGGTGTTGCAGGCACGGTGCGCGAGTCGCTCGGTGACCTTGGCCTTCTTGTCGGCGGTGCGGCTGTCGACACTGGGACCACGCGGGTCGTTCACCGACATGTCGGCGTCGACGGGCTCGTCGCAGACCCAGCAGCGCCAACTGTCACGCTTCGCGACGTCATCGAGGAGACTCATCCGAGCAAACTAGCCTCCGTCTTTCATCAAGGGCGACGGAGGGGTTACGGGGTTCGGCTTGGCGGACTTGCAGGGATGCATACGGCATCGCTGGCGTGCTCACCGGCACCCAGGTGATGACGTTCGCCCGCCCGTTTGCCGGTGACCGGCACAGCGCGCGGCTCACCCCTCCTGCCCGTCGGTTGAACAATGCGCTGAGGTGACCGGCTTGGCGCCGGCATCATGGTGTCTCACCCCAGCTTTCGCCGACAGAGGAGATTCAACGTGTCAGGCGCAGCGTCCACCCAGGCAGGGGCTGGACCGGCGCGTCCAACCCAACTGCTGCGCCGCAACCGGCCCTTCCGAGCTCTCTTCTCGGCACGGCTTGTCTCGTACGCGGGCGACTCACTCAGCCTCGTCGCGCTCATGCTCCACGTCGCCGACACGACGGGCCAGGCTTTGGCGATCTCCCTCCTATTGCTCGTCGGAGATTTCGCCCCATCCCTGTTGGGTCCCTTCACCGGCGCCCTCACCGATCGGCTCAATCTCCGGCGGCTGATGGTCGTCTGCGAACTCATCCAAGCCGGAGTCCTGCTGGTCATTGTGCTGACCCTGCCTCCGCTGCCGGTGCTGCTGGCCCTCGTCGCGATCCGCGCCACCGCCTCGCAGATCTTCCAACCGGCATCTCGGGCGGCGGTGCCCGCACTGGTCGCTGACCGTGACCTGGAAACCGCCAACTCGACCGTCGGGTTCGGCGCCAACGCAGCCGAGGCGGTCGGCCCGCTCATCGCCGCAGCACTGTTCCCGTTGGTCGGGGTGCGTGGCCTGCTGCTCGTCGACGCCGTCTCGTTCCTGGTCTCGGCCGTGCTGCTCGCGAGGCTCCCCTCACTCCCGGCGGCGACCGGTGACGGGCATCAGCCGTCCTTGCTGCGACAGGCCAAGGCGGGGATCGGCTACTTGTTGAGCGTTCCAACGGTGCGAGTGATCTTCCTCGGCTTTACGGCGGTGGTCGCCTTCAACGGGGTCGATGACGTGGCACTGGTGCTACTGGCCCGGGAAACCTTCCAGGTTGGCAATTCCGCGGTCGGCCTCCTGCTGGGCGCGGTCGGCCTCGGACTCGTGGCCGGTTACGCCATGTTGTCCCGGTGGGGCACACGGGCGTCAATGCCACTGCTGCTGATCGTAGGTTTCGCGCTCAGCAGTGTCGGCAACCTGCTGACCGGGCTCGCCTGGGCCGTCGCCGCCGCGATCGCCCTGCAGGCTGCCCGCGGGTTCGGGCTGGCGGCCATGGACGTCGCCTCCAGCACGCTGCTGCAACGTACGGTCCCAGCGGGCATGCTCGGCAGGGTCTTCGGCAACCTGTACGGTGCCATCGGAGTCGCCGCCGCGACGTCATACATCGCCGGCGGCCTACTGCTGGACGCCACCTCCGCCCCGGTAACCCTGGTAGTCGCGGGCGTCGGCGGTTTGGTGGCCACCGGTGTCGTCGCGCTGCGATTGCCAAGGGCGATGAGACGCGCTGAGCGCATTCCGGGATAGCCTTGGCACATATGGCTACCTTTCGCAGTGCCTCAGTGCTTCTTTCCTCGGACGGCATCAGGACCCCCGGCACCGCCGCGCTCTTCGCCGAGCCCGCCCGCAAGGGTGGGATCCCGCCGTGGGCAGGTGACTTTCGACTCGCCAACAGCGCCGGCAATGGCCTCAAGAACGCGGTCGGGAAAACCTTCACGTTGGAGCTGCCCGACGGCAGCAGCGGCAAGGTCGTGGTCCAGAGCCTCAAGAACGGCAAGGGCGGCGTCGTGCTGGCGTTGATGGGCGAGGACGCACCTCCCTTCTGATCAGGAGACGGATCGCCGCCGACGCCACCGGCTCCTGAACTGCCGCTGACGACCGCGCCCACGATGATCCGCTTACCGCACCTGGGCGTTGCCGCGCTCGTGCTTCTCACCGAGAGCGGAACGCGTGGCCGGCGTTCGCGGGCACGGATACCCGTGGGAGGGGCAGAGATGGCAGCGACCGGCAGGCCGGTGGTGTTCGTCCATGGCATGTTCCTGCACGCCGCGTCGTGGGCCAGTTGGGTCGAGCTGTTTCGGGCGGCGGGACATGACCCGTTGAATCCAGGCTGGCCCGGTGAGCCGAGCACTGTCGAAGAAGCGCGGCAGGAGCCCGACCGGGTCGCGGGCAATGGCATCGACGACATCGTCGCGCACCACGCACAGATCATCCGCACGCTCGACACACGGCCGATCGTCATCGGCCACTCGACCGGCGCCGTGGTCGCGCAGCGCCTCCTCGCTCAGGACCTCGCAGCGGCGGCGGTGGCGCTGCAACCTCCACCGATCAAGGGCGTGAACCACCTCGCGCCATCGACCGTTCCCGTGGGCTGGCCCCTGCTGCGCAACCCGGCCAACCGGCGGCGGGCGCTGTCGCTGACCGCACGTCAGTTCCGCTACAGCCACGGCAATGCGCTCACCGCGACCGAGTCCGACCAGTTGTACCGGCAGTGGACCGTCCCCTCACCCGGCAGGCCGGTCTTCGAGCTGGTATCGGCAAATCTCTCCCGACGCTCACCAGCCGCGATCGACGCCGCCAACCCGACCCGGGGACCGCTGCTCATGATCGCCGGCGGAAGAGACCACAGCGCGCATCGGGTCGCCGTCAAGGCCACCGTCAAGCGATACCGTGCCTCGGCGGCCGTCACCGATTACCAGGAATTCCGCAACCGTCGGCACTCGATGCCGATCGACAGCGGCTGGCGCGAGATCGCCGACGCCAAACTGGTCTGGTTGCGACAGCACCTCCGGTGACGCGTCTCCGACACCGGGCCCTCGCCAGGCGTCGGCGACGACGGGAGCAGCCCCGTACGCTGGCGCGGTGATCGATTTTCGCACGGCGGTTGAAGCCCGCGACCCCGACGCCATCGCGGCGGCCCTGGCCGACGACGTGGTGTTTCGCAGCCCGGTGGCGTTCAAGCCCTACCCCGGCAAGGCAATCACCGCGGCGATCCTGCGTGGCGTGCTGCGGGTGTTCGAGGATTTTCGGTACGTCCGTGAGCTGAGCGGCGACGGCGGTCGCGATCACGCGCTGGTGTTCGAGGCCCGATTGGGTGACGTCGCTGTCGAGGGCTGCGACTTCCTGCACCTGGACGAGAGCGGCCTGATCGACGAGTTCACGGTCATGGTTCGTCCACTGTCCGCCGCGCAGGCGGTGGCCGCCGCGATGGCCGCCCAGTTCGAGCAGATCCAGCACGAGGCCACCGCCGGCTAGGACGGTGTGGCACCGCAACGGCTGGCCCGACGGCGTCCGCGACTGCCCGGCCAGGGAAGCGGGAGTCAGACGCTGCCCGGAGGGTGGGGGCACTATCGTTCTGACGTGCATATCCGTTTCGACGTCCCCGCCGATCCCGCGTACCCGGGCCGCGTGGCCGCTGTGCTCGGCAGTGTCCGGCTGCGCAGGTACGGCTATATCGGCGCGGTGCTGGCGGCGGTCGGGGCGATCGGTCTGGTCGTCTCGCGGGGGTTCGCGTGGGGCGAGCAGGCTTCGCCGCTGTGGATGGCGATGGTCGTGGGTGGCCTGCTGTCGATGCTGTACCTGCCGTGGGTGCGGTGGCGCGCCCGGCGCCGATCCAGTCGCTACGCCGTCGAGGGCGCCTACGACATCACCGATGACAACATCATGATGCGCAGCGGCTCGGAGTCCGGCGGTATCGCCTGGGACGGGGTCGCCCAGGTGAGCGACACCCCGGACTTCTGGATCGTGTACGTCGGCCGGATGCCGGCGACCGTGATCCCACGTTGGTTGATGTCAGCCGAGGATGCCGAGACGTTGCGAGCCTTCATGGCCAGACGTGGGCTGCTTCGGTAACCGGGTTGACCGCGAGTCGTGCGCGGCTCAACCGTCGATGCGGGTGATGTTGCGGATCTTGTTGGACGCGTCCAGGGCGGCCACCTTGTACGCCTCGGCCAGCGTCGGGTAGTTGAACACCGCGTCGACCAGGTAGTCGATCGTGCCGCCGCAGCCGATCACCGCCTGCCCGATGTGCACGATCTCGGTCGCGGCCGTCCCGAACACGTGCACGCCGAGCAGCCGGCCGTCGTCGGGGGAGACGAGGAGCTTCAGCATCCCGTACGAGTCACCCACGATCTGGCCGCGGGCCAGCTCGCGGTAGCGCGCGATGCCCACCTCGAACGGCGTCGAGGTGTCGGTCAGCTGCGCCTCGGTCCGCCCCACGAAGCTGATCTCCGGGATCGTGTAGATGCCGATCGGCTGGAGGCCGTGCATCTCCCGGATCGGCTCGCCGCAGGCGTGCTGCGCGGCCAGCCGGCCCTGCTCCATCGACGTGGACGCGAGCGCCGGAAAGCCGATCACGTCGCCGACCGCGTAGATGTTGTCGACCGAGGTGCGGTAGTTGGCGTCCACCTTGATCCGGCCGCGCCGGTCCGCCTCCAGCCCGGCTGCTTCCAGGGCCAGGTCGTCGGTCTGGCCCTGGCGGCCGGCCGAGTACATGACCGTGTCCGCGACGATCTTCTTGCCGCTCTTCAGGATGCACAGCGCCGCCGTCTGGTGCTTCTCGACGGCGGCGACCTCCTCGCCGAAGCGGAACGCCACGGACAGGTCGCGCAGGTGGTACTTGAGCGACTCGACGATCTCCTCGTCGCAGAAGTCGAGCATCCGGTCGCGGCGTTCCACCACGGTGACCTTGGTGCCGAGCGCGGCGAACATGGACGCGTACTCCATCCCGATCACACCGGCGCCGACCACGACCATGCTGCGGGGTACGGCCTGGAGGTTGATGACGCCGTCGGAGTCCACGATGGTGCGGTCGTCGAAGTCGACGCTGTCCGGGCGGGCCGGTCGGGTGCCCGCCGCGATGATGATTTTGTCGAAGGTCACCCTCGACTCGCGCCCGGAGCCGCCGTCGACCCAGATCGTGTGCGCGTCCGCGAACCGGCCGGTGCCGGTGATCATCGCGACCCGGTTGCGGGCGAGCTGGTTGCGGATGACGTCGGTCTGCCGGGTGATGACATGCTGGGTCCGGGCGGCCAGGTCGCTGACCGTGATCTCCTCCTTGACCCGGTAGCTGCTGCCGTAGAGGTCCCGCTGGCTCAGGCCGGTCAGATAGAGCACGGCCTCACGCAGCGTCTTGGACGGGACGGTGCCGGTGTTGATGCACACCCCGCCGATCATGTCGCGGCGGTCCACGATGCCGACCCGCCTGCCCAGCTTGGCGGCGGCGATCGCGGCCTTCTGCCCGCTGGGTCCGGAGCCCAGCACCACCAGGTCGTAGTCATACACAACCGTTAGCGTCGCAAGATGCCGCGGCGTGCGCCAGACCCGGACGGCGAGCGCCCGGCATCGGCTTCGCCGACCTAGCCGACGAGGCGGCGTTCCCAGGCCCAGGCGGCGATCTCGACCCGGTTGCGGGCCTCGAGCTTCATCTGCACGCTGGCCAGGTGGGTCTTGACCGTGCCGACGGCGATGAAGAGGCGGGTGGCGATCTCGGCATTGGTCAGGCCCCGGGCGACGAGCTTCACGACGTCGAGTTCCCGCGGGGACAGGCCGGCCTCGTCGCGCGCCGGAGCGGGTGGGCTGAGGTGCTCCAGCAGTCGTACCGTGATGGACGGGCTGATCAGCGCGTCACCGGACACGGCCGCGCGGACCGCCTCCACGAGCAGCGCCGGGCCGGAGTCCTTGAGCAGGAAACCGCAGGCGCCGTTGGACAGCGCGGTGTGCACGTACTCGTCGAGGTCGAAGGTCGTCACCACGACCACCCGGACCGGGTCGGCGACGCCCGGCCCGGCGAGCAGCCGCAGCGCTTCGAGGCCGTCGAGGCGGGGCATCCGGATGTCCAGCAGCACCACGTCCGGGCGCAGGCGCCGGGCCAGCTCGACGGCGACGACCCCGTCGGCAGCCTCGCCGATCACCGCCATGTCCGGCTGCGCCCCAATGATCATGCCGAAGCCGGTGCGGACCATCGCCTGGTCGTCGGCGATCAACACCCGGATCATCGGCTCACCGCCGTGCGCAGCGGAAAGGCCGCATCGAGCACCCAGCCACCGGCGACGCCCGGCCCGGCGGTGATCGTGCCGCCGAGAGCGCGTACCCGCTCGGTGAGGCCGATCAGGCCGAAGCCGTGCCCCCGCGCCGGCGCGGTGCGCCCAGACGCGCCGTCGTCGGCCACCCGGACCAGCAACCAGTCCGGGGTACGACGCACGGCCACGTCCACGGACCGGGCGTCCGGCGCGTGCTGACGGGTGTTGGTCAGCCCCTCCATCACCACCCGGTACGCCGAGGTCGAGACCTCCACCGGCAGCCCGTCCAGGTCACCATCGACGTGTAGCCGTGCCGGCGCGCTCGCCGTGCCGTTGAACCCCGTCAGCAGCGGCGCCAGGTCGGTCACGCCGGCCAGCGGGGCCAACGGCGCCTCCGGCGGGGCGTCCGGGTTGCGCAAAATCCCCACCATCCGTCGCATCGAGGCCATCGTCTCCGCGCCGGCCCGCTCGATCTGCTCCAGGGCGACGATCACCCGCTGCGGGTCCCGCTCGGCGACGAACCGGGCGCCCTGCGCCTGCACCACGATGCCGGTCACGTGGTGGGCGATGAAGTCGTGCAGGTCACGGGCGAACTCGGCGCGCTGCTCGGCTCGGACCAGCGCGATCGCCCGTTCCCGGCCGGCCGCGATGGTCCGCAGATAGAGCCCCACCCCGGCGGCGCCGGCCGCGGCGAGCACCTGGAGCAGACCGAAGATCACGAACAGGCTGTCGGTGCCGGACCGCAGCGGCAGCGCGGCGACGGCGAGCCCGGCGGCCACCGCCGCCCACGGGGCGAGCCGGGACGCGCCCCAGCGGGTCACCACGAAGACCACCGCGAGCAGCCCGGCCGACTCGGCGAGCCCCCAGCTGCCCCCGAGCACGTAGCTGTTGTGGGCGACGACCCGGATCGCCGCGGTCACGGCGAGTGAGGCGGTGGCGAGCGCGAGCGCGGCCAGGGGCAGCCGGCGGGAACCCAGCCGGTGCACCGGCAGCCAGAGCGGCACCGTCGCCACCGCCAGCCCCAACCGCACCAGCAGGAGCAGCAGAGCGGCCGTGCTCATGCTCCCGGACGCGCTGAACCGCAGGTCGAAGAGGGTGAGCAGGCCAATGGTCACCAGGCCGGCGGCCTGGGCCAGGCGTACCCACAGTCGTCGAAGGTCCGGCGCGCTCATGGTGACCCAGCGTAGCCAGCCGGGCGGGGCTGGCAGATCAGCCGAAAGGCAGACCCGACGCTGGCGATACCTGGCCCCCGGCCGATGCGCGGACCGGCTGGCGGCAGCGACGCTTCCCGGGTCACATCGCAGCCACTGGAGGAACACAATGACGACGCATGCCCCGCCGGGAACCAGCCAGGCCGCGGTCGCCGCGGTCGACCTGGTGAAGGTGTACGGCAGCGGGGACACCGCGGTCCGTGCCCTGGACGGGGTCTCGGTCGGCTTCGGCCGAGCCGAGTTCACCGCGATCATGGGCTCGTCCGGGTCCGGCAAGTCGACCCTGATGCACTGCCTCGCCGGCCTCGACACGGCCACCTCCGGCCGGGTCCTGCTCGGCGGGACGGAGCTGACGGGCCAGTCGGACCGGACGCTGACCCGGGTACGACGGGAGCGGATCGGGTTCGTCTTCCAGTCCTTCAACCTGCTGCCGCAGCTCACCGCCGCGCAGAACATCACCCTGCCGCTGGATCTCGCCGGCCGGCAGCCCGACGCCGAGCTCTTCGCCCACCTGGTCGGCGTACTGGGGCTCGACCAGCGGCTCGGCCACCGACCCAGCGAGCTCTCCGGCGGTCAGCAGCAGCGGGTCGCGTTGGCCCGGGCGCTGGTGGCGCGCCCCGAGGTGGTCTTCGCCGACGAGCCGACCGGCAACCTCGACTCCCGCTCCGGCGCGGAGGTGCTCACCATCCTGCGCGACTCGGTACGCGACCTCGGCCAGACCGTCGTCATGGTCACCCACGACCCGATCGCCGCCGCGTACGCTGACCGGGTGGTGCTGCTCGCCGACGGCCGGATCGCCGGCGAGATCGACAAGCCGGACCAGGTGTCGGTCACCGACGCGCTGCGTGACCTGGCGGCCGGCGCATGAGGGCGACGGTGCTGCGTACCCAGACCAGCGCGGCGGCCCGGCGACCCGGCCGGCTGATCCTGACCGGCCTGGCGATCCTGGTCGCGTCGTTCGTCGTCTTCGGCACCGTGTTGGTGCAGCAGATCACCGAACGGACCGTGCGGGACAACCTCAGCGGCACCGCGGCCACCACCGACCTGGTCATCGGCGACCCCGAGCAGCCGCCGCCCACCGTGACGGAGCTGACGCACGTCCGTGCCGTGCCGGGCGTGGCCGAGGCGGTGGGCCGGATGACGATCGGGGTGTCCCTCGGGGAGGGGTACCTCAACCTGCAGGCCGATCCGGGCACCGGGCCGCTGGCCACGGTCCGGCTGATCGAGGGCAGGTACCCGGACCGGCCCGGCGAGATCGCGATCACCCCGCGCACCGCCGAGCGGCTCGGACTCTCGGTCGGCACCTCTACCGACGGCATGGCCGGTGAACTCACCACGCCCACCCGCCTGACCGTGACCGGCATGGTCGAGCCCACCGCCGACGCCGGCTTCGACGCGTACGCCCCGGACAGCGTCGTGATCTCCTGGGCCGGCCTGACGGCCGTGGAGCACGTCGATGTGCGGGTGGCCCCTGGTGAGTCGGCGGACGACGTTCGCCAACGGGTTGCCGCGGTCGCGGCCGGCCGGCCGATCCGCTCCGGCGCCGAGGTGCGCCAGGCGGAGGCCAACGCGTCGGCCGAGCAGGTCGGTGGGCTCTTCATCCTGGTCGGCCTGTTCGTCTCGATCGCGGTCGTCGCGGCGGCGCTGGTGGTCACCTCGACCTTCCGCATCGTCTTCGCCCAGCGGATGCGGCAGCTCGCGCTGCTGCGCGCGGTCGGCGCGGGTCGGGGCACCCTGGTCGGGGCGTTGACCGCCGAGGGAGCCCTGACCGGGCTCGTCGCCAGCGTCATCGGGGTCATCGGCGCCCTCGCCCTCGGGTACGCGCTGCCGGCGATCCTGCGCTCCACCGGCCACGCGGTCTCGTCGCCCGGCCTGCCCCTCGCGGTGGCGGTCGCCGTGGTGATCGGCGCCGTCGGGATCACCGTGCTGGCCGTCCTGGCGCCGGCACTCTCGGCCGCCCGGGTCTCCCCGCTGGAGGCACTGCGCACGGCGAGCACCACCCCCGGTCGGCGTGGCATCGGAGGGCTGCGCCTGGTGTTCGGGCTGCTCCTGGCCGTCGGCGCGGTCCTGGCCGCCGCCGCAACGATCAGCCAGTTGCCGGAGCCGGAGCAGACGTCGTACGACCCGACGGGGCCACTGCTCCTGCTGATCGGGTCCGGCGCGCTGGCGTACGTCGCGCTGGTCACCCTCGGGCCGCCGCTGGTGCGTCCGGTGCTGGCCGTGGTGGGATGGCCGCTGCGCCAGCTCGGGCCGCTCGGCCGGATGTCGGTCGGCGGTATCGGCGGGGCGCCGCGCCGGGCGGCCGCCGTCTCCGTCGTGGTCGCGCTCGGCGTGACCCTGATCTCCGGGGTGGCCATCGGCGGCACGTCGCTGCAGGTCCTCGTCGACCGCGAGATGGCGCTCTCGGCGCCGACCGACTTCGAGGTCACCAGCAACGGTGGGACCCTGCCGGCCGCTGTCGTGAGCCGGGCCGAGGCCGCGCGCGGGGCGCTGGCCCGAGTGGTGCCGTACCGACGGATCGACGACGTCACGCTGCTGCGCGGCGGCGACAAGCTCGGCGACGCCGAGTCCGGGTACCCGACGAACGACCTGGACCTGACGGCGTTGCCCAGCACCGGCGATCTGGACGTGGCGCAGGGCACGCTGGCCGACCGTGGCCCCGGCCGGATCGTGCTGAACAGCTGGGTTGCCCGGGACACCGGTCTGCGGGCCGGCGACACCGTCACGCTCGCCGTCGCCGCGCACAGGGTCGACGTGCGGGTGGCCGCGGTCCTGCCCGGTGACGGCCCGCTGCACGCGGGCATCCTCACCGACCGGACCGACCTGGACCGGCTCGGCGTGCCGACGGCGTACACCGGTCTGCTGGCCGACGCGGCCGGCTCCGGCGAGGACGGCCGCACCGCCGGCGTGCGGGCGCTGCGGCAGGCGATCGGAGGCAGCGACGGGGTGGGCCTCGCGGTCCTCGCCGACGAACGGGACCGCAACGACGCGTTGGTGCGCACCCTGGTCTGGATCGCGGTCGGCCTGGTCAGCCTGACCGTGCTGATCGCGGTCGTCGGCGTGGGCTCCACGACCGCGCTCTCGGTGGTGGAACGGGTACGCGAGTCCGGGTTGCTTCGTGCGATCGGCCTGTCCCGAACCGGCCTGCGCACGATGTTGACCGTCGAGTCCGGCCTCTACGGGGTGATCGGCGCGACCATCGGCCTGCTGCTCGGCGTCCCGTACGCCTGGTTGGCGGTCCAGGCCCTCGGGATCAACGCACCGTTGACCGTCCCGGTGCTGCCGCTGGTCGGGCTCTTCGTGACGCTGGTCGTCCTGACCGCGTTGGCCGGGGTCCTGCCGGCACGGCGGGCATCGCGGGTCAGCCCGGTGGTGGCACTGGGGGCCGACGGCTGAGCACGGCCGCGGGTCGGCCGCATTCGGGCGAAGCGGCCGACCCGCCCGCCGGCCGCACCTAGCATCGGGACAGGACCGTCCGATTCCGGCCCACGACCAGGAGGCATCGGCATGAGCTACGTCAAGGCCAAGGACGGCACCAAGCTCTACTACAAGGACTGGGGCGAGGGGCCGGTCGTCACCTTCTCCCACGGCTGGCCGTTGAGCGCCGACGCCTGGGACGGGCAGATGCTCTTCCTCGTCCAGAACGGGTTCCGGGTGGTCGCGCACGACCGTCGCGGGCACGGCCGGTCGAGCCAGGCCCGCACCGGCAACGACATGAACGGGTACGCCGACGACCTGGCCGCGGTCATCGAGGCGCTGGACCTGCGGGACGTCACCCTGGTCGGTCACTCCACCGGCGGGGGAGAGGTGGCCCGCTACATCGGCCGGCACGGGACGGAGCGGGTCGCCAAGGCCGTGCTCATGTCCGCCGTACCGCCGATCATGGTGCAGAGCGCGGACAACCCGGAGGGGCTGCCGATCAGCGCCTTCGACGACCTGCGGGCCCAGCTCTTCGCCGACCGGTCGCAGTTCTACCAGGACCTGGCACTGATGTTCTACGGCGCCAACCGCAAGGGCGCGAAGGTCTCCAAGGGGATCCTCGACCAGTTCTGGCTGTGGAGCATGCAGTCCGGCCTGTGGAACGCCTACGAGAGCATCAAGGCGTTCTCCGAGACGGACTTCCGGGACGACCTGGCGAAGTTCGACATCCCGACGCTGGTGATGCACGGCGAGGACGACCAGATCGTGCCGGTGAAGGACTCGGCGCACAAGACCGCGAAGCTCGTCGCGAACGCCAAGGAGATCTACTACCCGGGCGCGCCGCACGGCATGACGGCGACGATGCAGGACCAGGTCAACAAGGACCTGCTCGCGTTCCTGCGGAGCTGACGGGTCAGACGAGCTGGGCGCCGATGACGGCGAGCAGCCGCAGCTTCTCGTCGCTCTCCGACCCGGGCACGGCGGTGAAGACCAGCAACGTCTGGGACTGGTCGGGATCCACCAGCGTCTGGCAGTGCAGCTCCAGCGGCCCCACCTCGGGATGCACGAAGTGCTTCGGCGGGCAGTAGCCGCCCGGCACCGGATGCTCCCGCCACAACTGCGCGAACTCCGGGCTCGCGGCCAGCAGATCGTCGACGATCGCGGAGGCCCGCGAGTCCCGTCCATCGCGGGTGTACGCCGCGTGCAGGTGCGCCACGAGGAGCCGGCTCTGCGTCTGGTGGTCCCGCGCCGGGTGCAACTGCCGTGCCTGCGGATCGGTGAACCAGCGGTGGTGCAGGCTGCGGGCCAGCCCGGTGTGCCGGGTCTCGTCGCCGAGCAGTGCGACCGCCGGCGCGGTCTGCGCCAGGGTCTCGCCGAGGTGGTTCACCACCTGGGCGGGGGTGTCGTGCAGCCGGTCGAGGATGCGCATCATCCCCGGGTTGACGTGGTCGGCCCGGACCGCTCGGTGCGGGACGGCG
The DNA here is from genome assembly GCF_003667455.1 of Micromonospora sp. CV4. Lineage (NCBI taxonomy): Bacteria > Bacillati > Actinomycetota > Actinomycetes > Micromonosporales > Micromonosporaceae > Micromonospora > Micromonospora sp. CV4. Next base: position 13,001 of record NZ_RCVI01000189.1, read on the forward strand.
TGACCGGCTAGCTGGAACAGGTGGTCCCGCTCGGTCAGGGTGAGTCGCAGGCCACGGGCCAGGGCGGCGAGCATCTGCTCCGACGGGTGCGGCCCGCGCTGCTGCTCCAGCCGGCTGTAGTAGTCGGTGGACATCCCGCTCAACGCGGCCACTTCCTCGCGCCGTAGCCCACCGGTCCGCCGGCGCTGGCCCCGGGGGAGTCCCACGTCCTCGGGCTGGAGCGCCTCGCGTCGGGTACGCAGAAAGCTGGCGAGTTGGGCGCGGTCCACGCTGACTCCTCGATCGGCGGATGCCGGCGGTCAACCGGCACGTGCAGTGCAACAGGTGGGCAGGGGCGCGCTGTTCCACGCGATCCCCGCCCAGCCTGATCAACGCTGGATGGACTTGGTCTCCAGGAACTCCTCAAGGCCGAAGCGGCCGAACTCGCGGCCGTTGCCTGACCGCTTGTAACCGCCGAAGGGTGCGAGCGGGTTCCAGTGACCGGCGTTCACGTCGACCTGTCCCACCCGCAGCCGCTTGGCGACCGCCAGGGCGTGCTCCGGCTCGCCGAAGACGCCGCTGGTCAGGCCGTACAGCGTGCCGTTGGCGATGGCCACGGCCTCGTCGTCGTCGGCGTACGGGATGATCGTCAGCACCGGGCCGAAGATCTCCTCCTGAGCGATCGCCGAGGCCGGGTCGACGTCAGCGAAGATCGTCGGCTGCACGTAGGCGCCCGTCGCCAGGCCCTCCGGGCGGCCCGGGCCGCCGAACACGAGCCGGGCGCCGTCGGCGATGCCCCGTTCGATGTAGCCGACGACCTTCTGCCGGTGGGCCTCCGAGGCCATCGGACCCACCCGGGTCGTCTCGTCGGTGGGGTCACCGACGGTGAACTGCTTCGCCGCCTCGACGGCCAGCGCCACGACCTCGTCCTGGCGGGAGGCGGGCACCAGCATCCGTGGCCACGCGCCGCAGACCTGGCCGCCGTTGGCGAACGCCATCATGACGCCCTTGGTGACCGCCGTCGGCAGGTCGGCGTCGTCGAGGATGATGTTCGCGCCCTTGCCGCCCAGCTCCAGCGCGACCCGCTTGACGGTCGCCGCGGCGACCGCCCCGATCCGCTGCCCGGCCCGGGTGGAGCCGGTGAAGGAGATCATGTCGATGTCCGGGTGGGCGGAGATGGCCTCGCCGACGACCGCGCCGGTGCCGTACACCACGTTGAACACACCCGCGGGTACGCCGGCCTCGGCGGCGACCTCGGCGAGGATGCGGGCGGTCAGCGGGGCGTTCTCGGACGGCTTGAAGACCATCGTGTTCCCCGCGAGCAGCGCCGGGGCCAGCTTGGAGACGATCTGCTGCAGCGGGAAGTTCCACGGCGTGATCGCACCGACCACGCCGATCGGCTCGCGGACGATCAGCGAGTTGCCGACCTCCTCGGTCCAGGCGAAGTCGTCGGCGAGGCCGGCGAACGATTCGATCACGGCGGCCGGAAAAGCGACCTGGGCGGTCCGGGACATGCCGATCGGGGAGCCCATCTCGGCGGTGATCGCCCCGGCGATCTCCTCCTGCCGGGCGGCGAGGCCGGCGCCCAGGCGGCGCAGCACCTCCGCCCGCTGCTGTGGCGTGCTCGCCGCCCAGGCGGGGAAGGCGGCCCGCGCGGCGGCGACGGCCCGGTCGACGTCGGCGGCAGAGCCGGCCGGCGTCTCGGCGACGATGTCGCCGGTCGCCGGGTTCACGACGGGAAGGGTGCCGGCCGAGCCGGCGACGATCTCGCCACCGATCCAGTGGCCGGTGACGGTGCGGGTGGAAGGTGTCATGCACCGACCGTGGCACCGGCGCCGAACCCCAACCAGGTGCGGTCTATCCAGGGTTTCGCGATCCCTGGCTGGGGTCCGGCCAGGTCACAGCGCGAGGACGACGCGGCCGGCCGCGGTGCCGTTGTCCTGCCGCTCCCAGGCTTCCGCGACCGAGGCGAACGGCACGATCTCATGGTCGACGGTGAGCCTGCCGGCGGCCGCATGCCCCGCCACCACGGACAGTGACGCCGCCCGCTGCTCGGTCGACAACCCGTTGTTGGTGTAGCCGATCATCCGCAGCGACCCGCTGCGCAGCACGGCGGACTCGATCGGCGCGGTCGCGCCCGCGGCGCTGCCCAGGTTGACCAGGCGGCCACCCGGGCGCAGCACCCGCAGCGCCGCCGCGGCCGGCACGCCGAAGACCGGATCGAGGACGAGGTCGACCGGGCCCTCGGCGGCGTCGCGCAGCCGTTCGGCCAGCGACGCGACGTCGTCGTCCGGGAGCAGCGGGACGGAGACCGCGGCACCGAGTTCCTCGGCACGGGCCCGCGCCGAGGCGGAGCGGGCCACGGCGATCACGCGCCGCGCCCCGCCGAGCAGCGCCAGCTGGACGGCCGCCTGGCCGACCACGCCGCCGGCGCCGAGCACGATGACCTGCTCATCGGCTGCCAGGTCGCCGGCGTGCGTGAGGGCCGCGTGCGCGGCGACCGCGGAGAGGCCTAGGGCGGCGAGCAGGATCAGCGGTACGCCGGGCGGCAGCGCCACCACGTCCGCGGCGGGCACCGCGACGATGGTCGCCATGCTGCCGTCGACCCCGGACCGCATCCCGGCCGAGGTGCCGAACCAGACGGGGGGGCCGTCGGCGAGCCGGCCGACGCCCTGCACGCCCGGCACGTACGGGGTCGCGGGCGTGCCGAAGTAGCTGGTGCCGCTGGCGCAGAGCACGTCCAGCGGGGTGATCGGCACCGCCTCGACGGTGACCGCCACCTCGCCGTCCGCCGGCACGGGGGCCGGCCGTTCGGCGATCGTCGGTGGGGTGCCGCAGGCGGTGAGCAGGGCCGCGCGGATCACGTCGCGATGTCCGGGTAGGGCATCGCGAAGTGCGCCAACCGCGCTCCGTAGGACTTCTGGTACTCCAGCGGCTCGGTGTTGTCCCGTTCGAAGACGGCGATGAAGAGGGTCAGGGTCAGGAACGGGTGCGCGCCCAACTCGAACAGCTTCACGTGGTCGTGAGTGGCCAACGCCTCGCGCTCCACGTCGTCGAAGCGCAGCCAGGTGCTCGCCTCACCGGTGTGACAGTTCAGCACCGTGTTGGCGCACTCGGCCTCCCACCAGGCCACCAGCTCGCGCGGCTCGCTGCGATAGCGCTCGACCAGCTCCGGGTCCCGGTCGACCATGAAGAGGAACTTGTTCAGCAGGTATTTGCTCATGCCGCCGGCGCTCCGTTCGGGTACCAGGTGAAGTACGCCTCCATGGTGTGGAACAGATCGAGGGTGTCGACGTAGTCGGCCTTCACGCCGGCACCGGCCACACCCATCATGAGCATGAAGTCCATGAAGCCGTGGGTGGCGTTGCCCGGCGAGTGCAGGCTGTCCAGGGTGACCTCGCGTAGGCACCCGTCGAGGTCGCCGTTGGCGATCCACTCGACCGCCCGCTGGTCGAACTCCGGGTCCGGGCCGTGCGGGCCGAACTGTCGCGGACCGCCCAGCTCCAGGGAGAGGTGGCCGGTGCCGATGACGGCGACCCGCAGGTGCGACGGCCACGACTCGACGATCTGCCGGATCGCCGCGCCGAGCTGGACGAAGCGCTTCGGCTGCGGCAGCGGCGGCGCGAAGATGTTCGTGTAGATCGGCACGATCGGCAGGTCGGCCTCGGGCCGCAGCGTGATGATCGGGCACGTGATGCTGTGGTCGATCCGCAGCTCATTGCTGAACGCGAGGTCGAAGCCGGCGTCCAGACCGGCCCGCAGGATGTGCCCGGACAGGTCCTCCTGGCCCTTGAGCAGCATCCGGGGCAGCCCGAACTCGCGCTCCTCGTTGTACCAGTTGGCGTCGTAGAAGGGCGCCTTGCCGACCAGGAACTGCGGCATGTTGTCCAGCCACAGCTGGTGGAAGTGGTCGGAGCCGACCATCACCAGCACGTCGGGCCTGGCCCGGGTCAGGGTCTCGCGGAAGGCCAGGATCTTGCTGGTCCACTCGTCGGCGAACGGCGGCCGGTCCTCGCCAGTGGCCGTGCTGGCCCGGTAGTAGAAGGGGTGGTGGGTGGAGGCGATGACCGCGACGATGGAGGCCATTCCCACTCCTCTCGGGGGCTGGAAAAGGGGGGATCAGGGTTCGTAGACGGCGTTGCGGTCGACGGCGCGGTAGATGTCCATGCCGAGGGGTCGGCGCCGCTCCTCGGCGAGGTGCCCGAGCAGCCCGGCCGCGCGGGCCAGCAGGGCGAAACCGCGCAGCAGCTCGACGGGGAGCCCGAGGTCGGCGAGCGCCGCGCCGCACACCCCCGCGCCGTTGAGCGGCAGGGTCCGGCCGAGCACCTGCGGGTGCACCCGCCCGATCGCCTCGAACAACCGCAGGTGCGGGCCGTGCAGGCCCTCCTCGGTGGCGATCCGGATCAGGACGGGGGTGCGCGGGTCCTGCTCCTTGTGCACGGGGTGCCCTAGGCCCGGGACGAGCCGGCGCTCCTGCCTCGCCCGGGTGACGGCGTCGAGCGCCACAGCCTCGTAGTCGGTCACCTCGCCGGCCTGCGCGAGCGTGTCGGCGAGGAACCGTCCACAGTCCTCGGTGACACCGAGGAAGCGGGAGCCACCGCCGAGCAGGCCGGCGGCGAGCGCACCCTGTAGCGACTCCGGCGCGGACAGGTAGGTGAGCCGGGCCGCGATCGCCGTCGGGGTGAAGCCGTGGTCGGCGAGCGCCACCAGCACCGCCTCGAAGACCCGCACCTCGCCCCGGGTGGGGCGGCGGCCGGCGACCAGCCAGTACGCCAGCTCTCCGAAGCCGACCTGGCCCATCAGGTCGGCGGCCAGGTCCTGCCCGAGCAGGGAGATGGTGGTCGGGTCGGACGTGCCGATCCCGGTCGGGAAGCTCAGCTCTTCAGCCACGCGCGGATCTCCTCGCCGTGTTCGTCGAGCCCGGGCGGCGGCAGCTCGTACCGGGCGGGGGTGTCGGAGAAGGTGATGGGGTTGCGGACCCCCGGCACGTCGCCGACGGCGACCACCGGGTCGAGCCCCAGCTCCTGGGCGAGGGCCACGCCGCCGTCGATGGTGTTGATCGGTGCGCACGGCACGCCCGCGGCGAGCAGGTCGCGGAACCACTCGTCCTTGGTTCGCTTGGCGAGTCGTTCGACGAGCAGGGGCCGCAACTGCTCGCGGTTGGCGGTGCGGTCCTGGTTGCGGCCGAAGCGCGGGTCGTCGGGCAGGTCGGGCAGGTCGAGCACCTGGCACAGCTTGCGGAACTGCCCGTCGTTGCCGGCGATGACGATCAGCTCGCCGTCGGCGGTGGGCAGCGGCTCGTACGGGAAGAGGCTGGGGTGTGCGTTGCCCATCCGGAACGGGACGGTGCCGCCGGCGACGTAGCCGCTGGAGTGGTTGACCAGGCCGGACAGCGCGGAGCTGAGCAGGTTGACCTCGACGTGCTGCCCCTTTCCCGTCGCGCCCCGGTGGTGCAGCGCGGCGAGGATGCCGATGCTCGCGTGCAGCCCGGCCATCACGTCGAACACGGAGATGCCGGCCCGGTACGGCGGGCCGTCCGGGTCGCCGGTGAGACTCATCAGGCCCGAGATGGCCTGCACCATCAGGTCGTAGCCGGGAAAATCCGCTCCCGCGCCGGTGCCGAAACCGCTGATGCTCGCGTACACGACCTTTTCGTTGCCGGCGGCGACGGTGTCGTAGTCGAGGCCGAAGCGGGCGAGGCCACCGGGCCGAAAGTTCTCGATCATGACGTCGGCGCGCCGGGCGAGTTCCTGCGCGGCGGCCAGGTCGTCCGGCTTCTTCAGATCCAGGGCGACCGACCGCTTGTTGCGGTTGATGCCGAGGTAGTACGTCGAGACGCCGTCGCGGGTGGGCGGCATCCAGGTGCGGGTGTCATCGCCACCGGGGCTCTCCACCTTGACCACCTGGGCGCCCAGGTCGGCCAGGAGCATCGTGGCGTACGGCCCGGCGAGGATCCGGGAGAAGTCCGCGACGAGCAGGCCGGCCAGTGGTCCCGTTGATTGCTGCACCATGTTTCCGCCCGTTCTGCGGACACCTGTCCGCCGAATCAGCTTGCGTCACCGGTGGGGGCCTGTCAACGGGGAGTTCGGGAGGTCGAGACGGGCCCTTGACACGACTCGTGACCGGGACCACACTAGCGCCACTCGGGCCGGCCGCACAGCGGACAGTGGTCCGAATCCCTCGTACCCGGAAAGGAATGGGTGGCGATGAGCGCAACCTCCCGGCCGGTGATCTTCCGCAACGGCCTGGTTCTCACCATGGACGACGCACGCACGGTGCTGCCCGGCGCCGACGTGCTGGTCATCGGCGACCGGATCGCGGAGGTCGGCGTCGGCCTCGCCGCCCCCGACGACGCCCTGGAGATCGACGCCGCCGGCGGCATCCTCATGCCGGGGATGGTGGACACCCACCGGCACATGTGGCAGACGGCCATGCGCGGGTACGGCGCAGACTGGACCCTGACGCAGTACTTCGTCTGGTACTACCTGGAATCCGGCAAGCTGTTCCGGCCCGAGGACGTCTACGCCGGCAACCTGCTCGCCGCGATCGAGGCGGTCGACGCGGGCGTCACCACCACCGTCGACTGGTCGCACGGCCTCCAGACGCCCGACCACGCCGACGCGGCCGTCGACGCCCTCGAAGCGGTCGACGGACGGTTCGTGCTCGCCTACGGCAACATCCAGCAGGGCCCGTGGGAGTGGGCCACCTCGCCGGAGTTCCGGGACTTCCACCGTCGCCGCATCGACGGCGGCAAACTGGCCGGGTTCCAGATGGCCTTCGACGTCACCGGCGATCCCGCCTTTCCGGAGCGGGCCGCCTTCGAGGTGGCCCGCGAGCTGGGCGCCGCGGTGACCACCCACGCCGGCGTGTGGGGCGCCACCAACGACGACGGCATCCGGCTCATGCACGAGGGCGGCTTCATGAACCCCTCGACCGTCTACGTGCACGCGGCGACGCTCACCCACGACTCGTACAACCGGATCGCCGCCACCGGCGGCTCCGTCTCCGTCTCCACGGAGAGCGAGCAGAGCGCCGGGCAGGGCTACCCGCCCACCTGGCAGCTGCGCCACCACGACATCCCGGTGTCGCTCTCCATGGACACCAGCGTCTGGTGGAGCGGCGATCTCTTCTCGGCGATGCGGACCACCCTCGGCGCCGACCGCTCCCGTGAGCACCTGGAGGCGCACGCCAAGCAGGACACCATCACCCACTGCCACCTGCGCGCCGAGCAGGTCGTCGAGTGGGCCACCCGGGGCGGCGCCCGCGCCCTCGGCATGGACTCGACGATCGGCGCCCTCACCCCCGGCCGACAGGCCGACATCGTCCTGATCAAGAACGACGCCTCGCCGGTGATGTTCCCGATCCTCAACCCGCACGGTCACGTCGTCTTCCAGGCCCAGCGCGGCGACGTGCACACCGTGCTGGTGGGCGGCCGGATCGTCAAGCGGGACGGCCGCCTCGTCGACGTCGACCTCGCCGCCGCGCGGGCCAAGGTGGCGGCCACGATCGACCACCTTCGCGAGACCATGGGGGAGGAGGCGTGGCTGCGGGGCATGAACCCGGACGTCCCCGAGACCGCGATCCTGGAGAACCCGTACCAGTACACCGAGTGGGACGCCGGCTCGGCGCAATGGAAGCATTAAGGACATGAGTGACAACGGAAGGGGCGCCGGGCCCGACTTCATCGAGGCTCTCGCCCGCGGTCTCGACGTCCTGCGCTCCTTCCGTCCGGCCTGCCCGTCGATGACGCTCAGTGAGATCGCCGCCGCCACCGGCCTGGCCCGGCCCACGGTCCGGCGCATCCTCATCACCCTTGAGACGCTGGGCTACGTCCGCGCCGTCGGCCGTGGCCACGCCCTCACCCCACGCGTTCTGGAACTGGGGATGGCGTACGTCAACGCGCTGAACATGTGGGACGTGGCCCGCCCGCACATGGAGAAGCTCGTCGCGCAGACCAACGAGTCGACCTCGATGGCCCAGCTCGACGGCAGCGACATCGTCTACGTCGCCCGCGTCGCCGTCCCGAAGATCGTCACGCTCGCCGTGACCATCGGCACCCGGTTCCCGGCCCCCGCGACGTCGATGGGCAAGGTGCTGCTCGCGGGGCTGCCGCCGGAGACGCTGACCGCCGTGCTCGCCGAGCCGACCCGCTCCGGGATCACGCCCCGCTGGCAGCCGTCGCCCGGCGAGTTGGACGCCGTGTTGCGCGAGGTGCGCGCGAAGGGCTGGGCGCTCGCCGACCAGGACCTCGCTCCGGGGATCCGGTCCGTCGCCACGGGCGTCCGCGACGGCGACGGCCGGGTCATCGCCGCGATCAACGTGACCGTGCACGCCGCCGAGACGTCGCTGGAGACGCTGCTCGACGACCATCTGCCCCTGCTGCTCCGCGCCGCCGCCGACATCGGGCACGACTGGGCTCTGACCGCCGCGGTGCCGGTGACCACCGCCTGACGCGGTCGCTCGCGCGCCGCGGCCTGCGGCTCGTGGCGTCCGCCTGCGGCTCGTGGCGCGCGGCCTGCGGCTCGTGGCGCGCGGCCTGCGGCTCATGGCGCGCGCCTGCGGCTCGTGACTTCGTTCCTCGGCGTGCGGCCGCCGGCCCCCGGCCCCTCCCTGTGCGCCCTTTGCTCTGCATACCCCGATGCACCACTGCCGGCCTCTCGGGTGGTGCCTCGGGGTATGCAGAGCAAAGGACGCGATCGGGGTGGATCCTTCGGCACGTGACTCGTCGCGCCTCCAGGTAGGAACCGCCCAACCAACGGCGTCGACGGTGGCTCGGTCGACCCACCGCTGACCGACACCCAGACGACCGGTTGTAATCGGAGGGCCGTTCGGATGCGCGGTCGGGCGGTCACGAAATCCGGCGGCGGATCGTCACAACCAGCGGATAGTCTGCCTGCGCGCGTCGTCGCCCCGGTACGCCGCGCCCCCGCGCCTGGTCGGCGCGGCACCGCCGCCACCGCCCACCGGACGCCGGATCAACCGACCTCAGGAGAGTTTGTGACACAGCAATCCGTCGCGACATCGGACAAGCTCGACGCCGCGGTGCTCAAGGTGGCGGGCGTCGTCGTCCTCGGCGCGATCATGTCGATCCTCGACGTGACGGTGGTCAGCGTCGCCATCCCGACGTTCCAGAGCGAGTTCGACGCGTCGTACGCCCGCGTCGCCTGGACGATGACCGCCTACACCCTCGCGCTGGCCACGGTGATTCCGCTCAGCGGGTGGGCGGCGGACCGGTTCGGCACCAAACGCCTCTACATGGTGGCGTTGGCCCTGTTCACCATCGGGTCGGGGCTCTGCGCCACCGCCGACACGATCGGCGAGCTGATCGGCTACCGCGTCCTGCAGGGTCTCGGCGGCGGCATGCTCATGCCGCTGGGCATGACCATCATGACCCGGGCGGCCGGGCCGCACCGGATCGGCCGGTTGATGGCCGTCCTCGGCATCCCGATGCTGCTCGGCCCCATCGGCGGCCCGATCCTCGGTGGCTGGCTGATCGATACCGCGAGCTGGCACTGGATCTTCCTGATCAACCTGCCGATCGGCGTCATCGCGTTGATCTACGCGCAGTTGGCGCTTCCGAAGGACGCTCCCGAGCCGTCCGAGTCGTTCGACTTCATCGGCATGCTGATGCTGTCACCGGGGCTCGCGTTGTTCCTCTACGGCGTCTCGTCCCTGCCGGAGTCGGGCACCTTCGCCGAGACCAAGGTGTGGGCGCCCATGCTGGTCGGCGCCGCGCTGGTGGTGGCGTTCGTGCTCTACTCGTTCAAGCCCCGGCATCCGCTGCTCGACCTTCGGCTGTTCAGCAACCGCAACCTGACCATCGCCTCGGTGACGCTGTTCGTCTTCATCATCGCGTTCATGGGTGCCGGGCTGCTGTTCCCGAGCTACTTCCTGCAGGTGCGCGGCGAGTCGACGTTGACCGCCGGTCTGCTGATGGCCCCGCAGGGCATCGGCGCGATGATGACCATGCCGATCGCCGGCATGCTGGCCGACCGGGTACCGATCGGTCGCACCGTCCCGTTCGCGCTGGCGCTCATCGTCGTCGGGTTCTTCAGCTTCACCCAGGTCGACCCGCAGACCTCGTACTGGCTGCTCGGTGGCTCGCTGTTCGTGATGGGTCTGGGCATGGGCGGCACGATGATGCCGATCATGACCTCGGCACTGCGGACGTTGCAGGCCCACGACGTGGCGCGCGGCTCGACGCTGGTCAACATCCTTCAGCAGATCGGCGGGTCGGTGGGCGCCGCGGTGATGTCGGTGATCCTCACCAACGAGCTGAACGGGTCCCGGCCGATCCCCGGCCTGGTGGACCCGAGCGGCAAGCCGGTCACCGAGGCCGGGCTGGCCATCGCCTCCCAGCAGCGGCCGGAGCTGCTCCAGCAGATGCCGGTGGACCCCTCGCTCATCGAGCGCGGGCTCGACTTCGCCGCGAAGTCGTTCGCCACCACGTTCTGGGTCGCGTTCGCGCTGGTGGTGCTCACCTTCATCCCGGCGGCCCTGCTGCCGCGTCGGCGCCAGCCGGCGCAGCCGCTCGACGAGCAGGGCGAGCTGGTCAAGGCGCCCGTCGTCATCCACTGACCGACCCCGCCGCGCTCGGCACCCCGTGAGGTGCTGGGCGCGGCGGGTACGGCGTCAGCGCAACGGGCCGTCGCCGGGCCCGTCCGGGTCCTCGACCACGTGGATCGCCGCTTCCTCCGCGCTGGCGGCACCCGCGTCGATTCCGGCGTCCCATGCCACCGACTCGGCCTCGTCGTCCTCGCGGACGCCCTCGTCGTACTCGACGAGACGGCCGGCGCGCGCCTCGGCTTCGTACCCCCGGCGGGTCAGCTCGTCCTCGTCGTCGCCGCCCTCGGCGTACGGGTCGACATCCGGCACCTCCTGCGCGAGGTGCTGCTCCAGGGACTCGCCCGCCCGCTCCTCGGCGGGAGTGGTGCCGAACCGGTTCGCCGCCGTCCAGTGATCGGCGGCGACGATGCCGGTGTCCAGGGGGTCGCCCACGCGGTCGTCGTCCAGGGTGTCCGAGGCGTCCAGAACCCCGTCGTCCTCGGCGACGTTCCACTCGTCGACGGAATCCATCCGATCGGTCTGGCTCACGGCGGTCTCCTCTTCGTCACGGTGCAGCAAAGTGCCCAGCCTATGACCGTGCAACGCGGGCGCGCCCCGAGGCCTGCCCGCTGTGACGAACAGACCTCGGGGGCGCGATGGTCAGCGGCTCAGCAACTCCACCACGGCGTCGGTGAACTCCGCCGGCTGCTCGATGTGTCCGAAGTGCCCGCTGCGCTCCAGCAGCACCAGACGCGAGTCCTTGAGGCCCTCATGCAGCTGCCCGGCCCAGCGGGGGCCGCAGATGAAGTCGTGGGCCCCCACGATCACCACGGCCGGCACAGCGACCTGACCGAGTTCGTCCCGCACGTCGAAGGGGGTCGGGTCCTGAGCGCCCGCCGGCGCGGACCAGGCCCGCACGGCCGCCTGGAACGGGGCGAATTCGGACTCCCGCGCCCAGAAGTCCGCGAAGTAGACCGGCAGAGCCGCGCGCAGGCCGGCGCTCAGCGCCTCGTCGTCGGCGGCGGTGACCGCCTGCTGGAAGGCGGCCGGGATCGCCGCGGCCTCCGGCCGGTCGGGGTGCCGCAGCGGGTACGCGGCGAGCTGAGCCATCGCCTCGCCCCAGAACTCGGCGCCGGTGACGGGCGAGGTGTCGTACAGGGCGAGACCGGCGACCCGGTCGGGGTGCGTCAGCGCGTACCGCTGGACGACGAAGCCGCCGTGCGAGTGCCCGAGCAGGTACACCCGGGGCGCACCGAGGTGCTCGACGACGGCGTCGACAAACCGGACGTACGTGTCGAGACGGTAGTCGTCGGCGTTGTCGAGCCGTCCCGAGGCGCCGGTGCCGACCGGCTCGACGTACACCATCGTGAAGTGCTCTTCGAGACTCGGCATCCGCAGGTAGGCCCACTCGATGCCGGGGCCGCCGGAATGCGCCACGCACAGCGGGCCGGTGCCGGCGACGTGGTAGACCTGCCGAACGCCACCGACGGTGACCTCGTGGGCAACCGGTACGAGGACGCCGACGTCGTGGCTGGTGGAACCCATCAACTATCTCCCGATCCATGACCCGTGCGGCGCGTGCCGACACGGCAACTGGTGACTGACGCGGACCAGATGCGCGGGTCGATCGGAAAGTTCGCTCGGTCGGAGAAGTATCTTCAGACGGGCCGGCGGGTCTCCCGAGCCGGAACGGGGTGGAAGAGGGTGAGTTGGCGTACCCGCCCTCCGCGCAGCAGCTGCATCCACAGCGCCCCGGGTGGGCAGTGCTCCGGGTCGTCGGGCGGGCTGATCAGATCGGTCTCCCAGATCAGCACATCACCGCTGGCCACCACGTTGCGCAGCCGCTGCCGTACCCCGCTCGTCAGGTCCTTCGTCATGCCCTGGACCGCCAGGTCGGTGCCGCCGCGCAGGCCACCTGGTGCGAGCATCTCCGCGTCCGGCCACCAGCTCTCGCGCACCACCCGGTCGAAGTCGCCGCGCATCGCCGTCGTGATCATGTCGTAGCCCTCGCGCCAGCGGGCGTCCCGCGACGCGGCCACGTCGAGGTGCGCGGCGGTCGCCGACGCCCGCAGGCCGCCGGCGAGCGTGCGGCGCGCGTGGCTGAGCCGGCTGCGGACGGTGCCGACCGGCACGCCGCAGACGGCGGCGATCTGCTCGTACGAGGAGGCGTCGCTGAAGTACCGCAGCAGGGTCACCAACCGGTCGGGCTCGGACAGCTCCCCAATGGCGTGCCACACCCAGTCACGCAGCGCGCCCCGGTCCAGCGCCTCCTCGGGGGTGGGGGTGCTGGCCGGCTGGGCGAACCACTCGGGGTCGGCGACCGGGACGGGCCGGGGCCCGCGCAGCGTCATCCGACTGTTGTTTCGGACGATGGCCCGCAGCCACGGGCCGATCGCCGCCGGATCGCGAACCTCGCCGATGCGGCGCAACGCCACCACCATCGCGTCCTGCACCGCGTCCTCGGCGTCCGGGCCGTAGCCGAGCAGGCTGAGCGCGACCGCCCGCATCTCGGCCTCGTGTCGCGCCAGCAGCACACCGAGCGCTGCCGCGTCGCCCGCCTGCGCGAGCACCACCAGCTCCGGGTCACCGTGCGTCACGCCCACTTACCCCCGATCTGTGGCGTCCTGACCGATTCGACCGGTACGACCGGCCGTTCGAGCCTACGGCGGACGGCTGTGGGACCGACCAGGCTGGCTACCCGGATGGCGGACCGTCAGCTCAGGGCGCGCGCCGTCGCGTCGCTTGAAAAAACCGGTGCTGCGTGCCAGAACCTGACCTGTAGCGGTCGTACCGTGGCCGGCATGACGCCATTGCGCATCCCGGAGGGCAACCCGGGCAGCCACCTCGCGGCGACAGGTGAGCCGCTGGCACACGCGACGCGCATCCGGGTCTTCTGCGGGGGCCTGCGGTGACCCGCGTGAGCTGGGCGCAGGTGTGCGCCCGCCGCCTGGAGCGGCACGCGCTCTCCGCGCCGGGGTCGTCCGCTACCGGGCCGGCCCCGGAGGCCGACGTGGTCGCCGCCGTGGTGTCCGCGATGTGCGGCGCACACGCCCAGGTCGCCTCCGCCGCTGAGCTGTCCGTCGGACTGCGCGTTCCGGGCGCCACCCGTGCGCTGGTGCGCCAGGCACTCTGGACCGATCGCACCCTGGTCAAGAGCCGTGGGCCGCGCGGCACCGTGCACCTGCTCGCCGCGGCGGATCTGCCGATGTGGACCGGCGCGCTCTCCGCGCTGCCGCTCCCGCCGTACGAGCAGGGCCGTGACCTGCTGACCCCCGAGCAGAGCGAGCAGGTCCTCGCGGCCATCGCCGACGCGCTGGCCGAGGCCGAGCTGACCACCGCCGAGTTGACCGAGCAGGTCGTCGCCCGCACCGGGCCCTGGGCCGGCGATCGGGTCATGGACGCGTTCCAGGACAAGTGGCCGCGGTGGATCGCCGCGATGGCGGCCGCCACCCGGGGTGGGGTGCTCTGCTTCGGCCCGAATCGGGGCCGCTCCACCACCTACACCAGCCCGGCCCGGTGGCTGCCCGGGTTCGCGCCGATGGACGGTCCGGCCGCGCTGGCCGAACTCGTCCGGCGCTACCTGTACGCGTACGGGCCGGCCACCCCGGCGCAGTTCGCCCGGTGGCTGTCGGTACCCGCCACCTTTGCGGCGAGACTGTTCGAGTCCGTGGATCTGGCGCCAGTGACGGTGGATGGCACGCGGGCGTGGGTGGCGGCCGGCGACGACGGCTTTCCGGACGACCGGCCGTCGGGGGTGCGGCTGCTGCCCTACTTCGACGCGTACACCGTCGGCTGTCACCCGCGCGAGCTGCTCTTCCCCGGGGCGGCCGCCGACCGGGCGCTGGCCCGCGGGCAGGCCGGCAACTACCCGGTGCTGCTGGTCGACGGGACGGTCGGCGGGGTGTGGCACCAGCGTCGCTCCGGTCGCACGATCCACGTCACGGTGGAGCCGTTGCGGACGCTCGGCGCCCGTCGGCGGCGGGCGCTGGAGGAGCAGGTGGAGCGGGTCGGTCAGATCCTGGAAGGAACCGCATCGCTGACCGTCGGCGCGGTAGAGGTCGGTCCACACGCCTGAGGCGGGCAGGATGGGGGTGTGGACATCGAGCCGGTCGACTGCGCGCCCCGGCGAGCCTTTCCCTGGGCGATGCTGCGGCAACGCTGGCAGGATCTCACGTTTCTGCACTGGCCGGTCGCGCCGGAACTCGTCGCGCCACTGCTGCCCGCCGGGACCCACCCGGACACCCTCGACGGCGTCAGCCACGTCGGACTGATCGGCTTCCGGATGGTCGGGCTGGGCCTCGGCCGTGGGCCGGGCGTGCCGTACTTCGGCACCTTCTGGGAGACCAACGTCCGGCTCTACTCGGTCGACGACACCGGCCGGCGGGCGGTGGTGTTCCGCTCGCTCGACGCGTCCCGACTGGTACCGGTGCTGGTCGCCCGGGTGACGCTGCGGCTGCCGTACCTCTGGTCGTCGATGCGGTTGGACCGCGACGGTGACCGGCTCACCTACCGGTGCCGGCGCCGCTGGCCCGGACCGGTCGGTACGACGAGCCGGATGGTGGTCCGGGTGGGGGAGCGGATCGCCGATCCGACCCCCCTGGAGCACTTCGTCACCGCCCGCTGGGGGCTGCACACCCGGGCGTACGGGCGCACCCTGCACCTGCCGAACTGGCACCCGCGCTGGCCGCTGCACCGCGCCGAACTGCTGCACCTGGACGACGAGTTGGTGGCCGCCGCCGGGCTGCCGGCGCCGACCGGGCCGCCGGTCAGCGTGCTGTATTCCCCCGGCGTCGGGGTGCGGTTCGGCCCGCCGGTCACGGCGTCGGCGCCTCGAACCGCCGACGCCGCGCCGGAAGGCTGACCGGGCGGATTCGCCGCCGACAAGCTCTCAGCCGTCGCGTCCGGCACCGCGGTCGGGAGCGCTCATGTCCCCCGTGCCGGGCGTGCCCTCGGCGAGCCCGTACCGCAGGTAGACGGTGCCCGTCGGACTGGCCGCCGGCGGTTCCAGGAGCGTGAGGTTCGTGGGCACCGCGCCACCGTCGAACACCTTCTTCCCGACGCCGAGCACGATCGGATGCACCCAGAGGTCGAGACGGTCGAAGAGCTTCTCGCGCAGGAGTGTCTGCACCAGGTTGAGACTCCCGACGACCTTCACGTGCTGGTGCCGTTCACGGATCGCGCGCACCGCGCCGGCCAGATCCGGGCCGACCTGCGTGGACCCGGCCCACGAGAGGTCGGGCCTGCCCTGGGAGGCCACGTACTTCGGGATGCTGTTGAAGAGCGTGGCGATCTCGTTGTCCTGGCCGCCCTCCTGATGGGGCCAGTAGGCGGCGAAGATGTCATACGTCCGCCGGCCGAGCAGGAGGGCGTCCGTGCCCTCGTACGCGGCCATGACCTGCGCACCGGCGACCTCGTCCAGCAGGGGCGCCTGCCAGCCGCCGAACTGGAACCCCACCGGGTCCTCGTCGGGGCCGCCGGGCGACTGCCCGACGAGGTCGAGGGTGGCGAACAGCTCGATGTGGATGAGGCCCATGCCGTGCTCCCGATGAAGTGGTCGTCCGCGTCGGGAGGTAGACCCGTGGGCGTCGGCAGACTCATCGCTGCGACGGCACCCGGCTTTCCTCGTACCGCCCATACTGACCGTATCGCGCGGCGCCGCTGCCGCCGGCCCGTCGGGCCGGTTGCGACAGCGTGTCGTACGTCAGTAGCGGCTCCCCTCGGGCGCTGGCAGGGCGTCGAGGTCGGCCAGGTCCTCGGCGCTGAGCCGCACGTCGCCCGCCGCGCAGTTGTCCACCAGGTACCGGGGGGTCTTGGTGCCGGGGATGGGAATGACGTGGCGGCCCTGGGCGACCACCCAGGCCAGCGCGACCTGTGCGGGGCTGACGCCGGCCCGGTCGGCGATCTCCCGGACCCGGGCGACGATGGCGAGGTTGGCGCGCAGCGCGTCCTGCTGGAAGCGCGGCAGGCCACGGCGGAAGTCGTCGGCCGGCAGGTCGTCGAACGAGGCGAACCGACCGGCGAGGAAGCCCCGGCCCAGCGGGGAGAACGGCAGGAAGGCGATGCCCTGCTCGGCGCAGTACGGCAGCACCTCGGTCAACGGGTCACGGGTCCACAGGGACAGCTCGGACTGCACCGACGCCACCGGGTGCACCGCCTGGGCCCGTACGATCTGCGCCACCGTCACCTCGGACAGGCCGAGCTGGCGCACCTTGCCCGCCGCCACGACCTCCGCCATCGCACCCCAGGACTCCTCGATGGGCACGTCCGGGTCGACGCGGTGCAGCTGGTAGAGGTCGACGTGGTCGGTGCCGAGCCGGCGCAGACTGTCGTCGATCGCCGCGCGGATGTGCTCCGGGCGGCCGTTGTTGCCGATCCTGGGGGAGTTGCCGGGGCCGCCGGTCGGGGAGGTGACGACCAGCCCCGCCTTGGTCGCCAGGACGGCCCGCTCCCGGTGGCCACCGGCCAGTGCCCGGCCGACCAGCTCCTCATTGGTGTACGGCCCGTACACGTCCGAGGTGTCGATCAGGGTGGCTCCCAGGTCGAGCGCCTGACGGATGACGGAGACCGACGTGTCGTCGTCGCGCGGGCCGGTGATGTCGTATCCGTGGGTCATGCCCATGCACCCGAGTCCGATGACTCCGACCTCGGGACCTGCGCTGCCCAGCGTGGTGGTTCGCATGCGCCCCACGCTACGGCGCTTGGAGGCGCGGTGCCCCCCGCTTGTCGGCGGCCTGTGCTGCACTGTCCGGCATGGAGCCCACCCGATTTCTCAGCTGCCTCGCGGATGACTTCGCTCGGCTGCGCGCTGTCGCCGCGACCGACCTCACCGCGGCGGTGCCCAGCTGCCCCGGTTGGAATGTCGCCGACCTGACCCGCCACGTGGGCGAGGTCTATCTCCACAAGACCCTGGCCATGCGTGACGGCGCCGAGCCCGAGCCCTGGCCGCCGGCCGAGCTGGCGACCGAGGAGCCGCTGGCGCTGCTCGATCGGACGTACGCGGGGTTGCTGGCCGAGTTCGCGGCCCACGCCCCGGAGGATCCGGCCGGCTCCTGGTACGCGCCGGGCCAGACCGTGGGCTTCTGGATGCGGCGGATGGCGCAGGAGACCGTCATCCACCGCATCGACGCCGAGCTGGGCGTCGGTGTCCCGTTCGCGCCCGTCCCGGACGACCTCGCCGTCGACGGCATCGACGAGCTGCTCAAGGTGTTCGTGGAGTATTCGGCGGCCGGGTGGGCCGATGACTTCAACAAGATCCTGGCCGACGCGCCGAGCTGGACGTGCGCGATCCGCACCGACGGCGCGGCGTGGACGGTGCGTACCGAGCCGGGGCTGTTCCGCGTGACCGACGGCGCGGCCGACGACGCCGACGTGACCGTGACCGGCCCGCCGGCCGCGATGCTGCGTTGGGCGTGGGGTCGGGACCTGACCGGTGAGCCGGACGGCGTCGCCGTCGAGGGTCGGGCCGAGGCGTTGACGCCGATGCGTCGCTGCATCGTCATCGCGACACAGTGAGATGCCCCGGCCGCTCGGTGACGCCACCACCCTAGAATCGATGATGTTCACTGCCGCGTCGGCGGCGGTGTCGCGGGTGGTAGGCGGAGGGCGGTGCGCAAGATGGGACCGGACGAACGGGATCGGCTGTTCGAGCAGGCACGGGAGCAGTCGACGCGGCAGGACACCTGGGCGGAGGCGGACCGGCTCTGGGTGCGGGTGATCGACGCCTACCGGGAGGCCGCGCAGGGCTCGGGCCGGGTGAATCGCCGAGACCAGCAGCAGTTGGCCCGGGCGCTGTGGCGGCGAGGGATGCTGCTGTCGGCGCGGGGCCGGGCCGCCGACGGGATGGCGCCCGGCGGTGAGGCGGTCGCCCTGTTCGAGCGGGTGCATGACGCGGTGGCGGCCGAGGGTGGCGACGTGGCCGATCCGGCGTGGGACGAGGCGCTCGCGGAGCTGATCACCGCACTGGTGGACCTGGCGGAGGTCGCCTTCGCCGCCGGTCAGCCCGCCACCCGGCTGGAACTGGTCGAGCGGGCCGTGGCCGTGGGTCTGCTCACCGTTGCGTCCCCGCCGTCCGCCGGGCCCCGCACCAGGGAGGCGATGGGCACCGCCTATCACAACCAGGCCGTCGCGTTGCTGCACCGATCCGTCACGCGACCCGCCGGGGACGACCCGATCCGGGAGGCGGCGCTGGCCGCGTCCCGGGCCTGCGAGCTGCGCCAGGGACTGCTGGATCCGCTGCGCCCGCTGAGTCTGTGGGAGATGGCCAACACCTACGGGGTGTACGCGCAGTGCCTGGCGCTGATCCGGGACTTCGACCGTGCCGCCATGGTGC
The DNA here is from genome assembly GCF_003667455.1 of Micromonospora sp. CV4. Taxonomy (NCBI): domain Bacteria; kingdom Bacillati; phylum Actinomycetota; class Actinomycetes; order Micromonosporales; family Micromonosporaceae; genus Micromonospora; species Micromonospora sp. CV4. Next base: position 31,854 of record NZ_RCVI01000189.1, read on the forward strand.
TGGGGCTCGGCAATCGACTGGTGGAGCTGCTGGGGCCGGCCGGCGCGCAGCCCGCCCAGGCCCTGCGCGTGGCGGCCGAGATGGTGGCCCGGGAGAAGTCGGCGTCGGGCGTGACCGCCTCGCGTCGCTGGGGGTGGCGGCGGCGCTGACCTCCCGGCCAGCGGGAATCCGCTCGCTCCGTCTTGCCTTGCATCGTTCCTGATCGATATTGTGCGCCCAGGCGCCGCCCCGCCTCAGGCCATCACTGTCGATCGACCGAAGCGGGTTCAGCATGCGCACACTGAGACTTGTCACGGCCCTGGCCGTCGCCGGCCTGCTCGCCGGTGCGGTGGCGATCACCGCCACACCGGCCAGCGCGGCGACCGCCGTGTTCTCCGTAACGAACAACTGGGGCAGCGGCTATCAGGGCCAGGTCACCGTCACCAACAACACCTCCGCGCAGATCACCAGCTGGCGGGTCGAGTTCGACCTGCCGTCCTCCTCGAGCGTCAGCCAGTCGTGGAACGCGCAGCAGAGCACCGCCGGCAGCCGGTACACGTTCATCAACCTCTCCTGGAACGGGACTCTGGCCGCCGGCGCCTCGACCTCGTTCGGCTTTCTCGTCGCCGGCTCCGGCACCCCGGTCAACTGCACGGTGAACGGCTCATCCTGCGCGGGTGGGCCGCCCCCGACGCCCACCC
>NZ_RCVI01000229.1:0-31799 GCF_003667455.1 Micromonospora sp. CV4
GGCCCCGGCACCCGTCTCGGCCCCGCCGGTGGTGCCCGCACCGGCGCTGCCCAGCTGGCCGCCGTCCACCACCGGCGGCACCCCGTCGAGTGGGCACACCCCGGGCGGCCCCCGGAAGGCCACGTCGCCCGCCAACCCGGCGGGCGGGCCGACCGGACGGGGCTCAGCCGCCGCCCGCAGCGGGCGGTACGACGGCGGCGCCGACCTGGCCGGCACCGTCTACGGCAGCGGGGAGGGACCCGGCCACGCCACGATCGCGCTGCCCACCAACGCCGTGGAAAATTCCGGCTCGCTGACCGGGCACATCCTGGCTCAGGGCTGGGCGGACACCCCGGCCGAGCGGTCCTCCAGCACCACCCGGGTGGTGATCGTCCTGGCCGCCGCGCTGGGGCTGCTGGTGGGGATCAGCGTGCTGGTCGTCCTGCTCGCCAACGACGCCCTGGACGGTCTGGTCGGCAACGTGCTCAACGGCTGAGTCGGCGATCCGGCGCGATGGTGAGTCCGCCCACTACGGTCGGGCAACCGGCTGGCGGCTCCGCCGGACCGCCGTACACTGGTTGAGATCACTGACCCGGCGTGCGTGATGCGCGCCCATGGGCGATCTTGCGGGCGATCCGGCGGCACAGCCGCGGCAGGCCATCGCGAAGATGCGCCCCGCTCGAAAGGCATTTGTTGACCACCTCTGCTGACTCCAGCATCGTTCCGTCCGTTTTCGATTCCGCCCCGGCGGCGGCCGACGCCGCCCTCGAGACCCCCGACGCCGCCCCGGCGGAGGTCGCCGAGCACGTCGACTTCGCCGCGCTCGGCCTGCCCGAGCCGCTGGTCCGCGCGCTGGCGCGGCAGGGCATCACCACTCCGTTCGAGATCCAGCGGGCCACCGTGCCGGACGCGCTCGCCGGCCGGGACGTGCTCGGCCGCGGGCAGACCGGTTCGGGCAAGACGCTCGCCTTCGGCCTGCCGCTGCTGGCCCGGGTCGCCGCCGGCCAGCCGGCCCGGCCGATGCGCCCGCGCGCCCTGGTCCTGGTTCCGACCCGGGAGTTGGCCATGCAGGTCAACGACGCCCTGCTGCCGCTGGGCAAGGCGATCAACGTGTTCCTGAAGACCGCCGTCGGCGGGGTGCCGTACGACCGTCAGATCGACGCGCTGCGCCGCGGCGTGGAGATCATCGTGGCGACACCGGGCCGGCTCGGAGACCTGATCGAGCGGGGCATCTGCCAGCTCGACGACGTCGAGGTGACGGTGCTCGACGAGGCCGACCAGATGGCCGACATGGGCTTCCTGCCCGAGGTGACCGAGCTGCTGGCGAAGACGCCGGCGAACGGTCAGCGGCTGCTCTTCTCCGCCACCCTGGACGGTGACGTCGACGCGCTCGTCAAGCGGTTCATGACCGATCCGGTGACCCATTCGACCGCACCGTCCACCGCCTCGGTGTCCACCATGGATCACCACATGCTGTTGATCCCGCCGCACGAGAAGTTCCCGGTGACGGCCTCGATCGCCGCCCGGGACGGCCGGACCATGGTCTTCGCCCGGACCCAGCTCGGCGTCGACCGGCTGGTCGACCAGCTCGCTGCCGTCGGCGTACGGGCCGGTGGCCTGCACGGCGGCAAGACCCAGCGGATGCGTACCAAGACGCTGGCCGAGTTCCGCGAGGGCCGGATGAACGTCCTGGTCGCCACCGACGTGGCGGCCCGGGGCATCCACGTCGACGGGGTCACCCTGGTGCTGCACGTCGACCCGCCGAAGGACCCCAAGGACTACCTGCACCGCGCCGGGCGTACCGCCCGTGCCGGCGAGTCGGGCGCCGTCGCCACGCTGGTGCTGCCCAAGCAGCGTCGTACCACCCTGGCAATGCTGGAGAAGGCCGGCGTCGCGCCGGCCGAGAACCGCGTCCGCCTCGGTGACCCGATGCTGACCGAGCTGATCGGCGCCCGCGAGCCCAGTGGCGTGCCGGTCCGCGTGGAGGCGGAGCCCCGGGGCTACGGCGACCGCTCCGGCGGCCCCCGCCGGTTCGGCGACCGTCCGGGCGGCGACCGGCGCTACGGCGACCGATCCCAGGGGGAGCGCCGCTACGGCGACCGTCCGACCGGGGAGCGACGCTACGGCGACCGGCCGCAGGGCGACCGGCAGTACGGCGACCGTCCGCAGGGCGAGCGGCGCTACGGCGACCGGCAGTACAGCGACCGGCCGACCGGCGAGCGCCGGTACGGCGACCGGTCGCAGGGCGACCGGGGGTACAGCGACCGTCCGCAGGGCGACCGGTCGTACGGCGACCGCCCGAGTGGCGAGCGCTGGTACGCCGACCGGGACACCCGCGGCTACGGCGACCGGCCGCAGGGCGAGCGGCGTTACGGCGACCGGCCGCAGTTCGGTGACCGGGACGGCCGGGGCGGCCGGGGCGACCGCCCGACCGGCGAGCGGCGCTACGGCGACCGGCCGCAGGGCGAGCGGCGGTTCGGCGACCGCCCGACGGGCGAGCGGCGCTACGGTGACCGTGCCCAGGGCGACCGGCAGCAGGGCGAGCGCCCCGCCGACGAGCGCCGGTTCGGGGACCGACCGGCCGGGGAGCGGCGCTTCGCGGACCGGGGTGGTTTCCGCCCGGAGAGCCGCGGTCAGGGTGACCGGCAGCGCGACGACCGGCAGCGCGACGACCGGCGTGGCTTCGGCGGGCGGCCGCCGGCCCGTACCCACTGATCCACTGATCCACTGATCCACTGATCCACCGAACGCCGCCGTGGAGCCGACGCTCCGCGGCGGCGTTCGCGCATGCCCTGCCGATGTCGGCTCGGTCGCGTAACGTCCGGCTCATGCCGACCATGCCGAAGTCGATCTTCTGGTCCCGGACGGACACCGCCGGCAGCGAGCAGGTCCTGCTCGACGACGGCCACGGGTTGGCGGCCCGGGGCACCCTGCTCGCCGTGGACCCGGTCCCCTGGACCGCCCGCTACCAGCTGACCACCGCTCCGGACTGGAGCACCACCCGGGTCGAGGTCGAGGCGGAAGGGCCGGGCTGGCTGCGCAGAGTCACGCTGGAGCGGGCCGCGGGTCGATGGCGGGTGACCACCGCCGAGCAGGGCAATCTGGACGCGGCACTCGTCGCTGCCGGTCACCCTCCGGCCGGCCTGCCGGGCACCGACGACCCGGACCGGCTGGCCGACGCGCTCGACGTGGACCTGAGCGGGTCGCCGCTGTTCAACGCCCTACCGGTCCACCGGCTCGGGCTCGCCGCCCAGCCGGCCGACCTGCCGCACCGGATCACCGTGGCGTGGGTCCTGCTGCCCGGTCTGGAGGTGGTGGCGGCCGAGCAGATCTACACCGGGCTCGGGCCGGGCCGGGTGCGGTTCGCCAGCGGCACCTTCACCGCCGACATCGATCTCGACGCCGACGGCTTTGTGGTGCGCTACCCCGGGCTCGCCGAACGGATCGACCCGCGCTGAGCGCGCCGGCCCAGCCCCGTCGTGCTCAGGCGGGCCAGGCGCCGCTGGTCAGGAAGCGGTCGATGACGGCGGCGTGCGGCGCCAGGTCGTGGCCCTGCGCCGCCACCCATTCGTCGGAGTAGTAGGTGTCCGCGTACCGGTCGCCGGCGTCGCAGATCAGGGTGACCACGGAGCCGGTCCGGCCCTCGGCGAGCATCCCGGCGATCAGGCCGAACGCGCCCCACAGGTTGGTGCCGGTGGAGCCGCCCACCCGACGGCCGAGCACCGCCGAGCCGGCCCGCATGGCGGCCAACGACGCCGCGTCCGGCACCTGGACCATCCGGTCCACCACCGAGGGCAGGAAGGACGCCTCCACGGTCGGACGGCCGATCCCCTCGATCCGAGATCCCTTCCCGGTACGCACGGACCAGTCGGCGGCCAACCAGGCCGGGTAGAACGCGGAGTTCTCCGGGTCCACCACGCAGAGCTTGGTGGCCAGCCGGCGGTACCGGACGTACCGGCCGAGGGTCGCGCTGGTGCCCCCGGTGCCGGCGCCCACCACGACCCAGGCCGGAATCGGGTGCCGCTCCAGTCTCAGCTGCGCGTAGATCGACTCCGCGATGTTGTTGTTGCCCCGCCAGTCGGTGGCCCGCTCCGCGTAGGTGAACTGGTCCATGAAGTGGCCGCCGGAGTCCTCGGCCAGCCAGCGGGCCTCGACCACCACGCTCGCCGGGTCGTCCACCAGGTGGCACCGGCCGCCCTGGAACTCGATCTGCGCGATCTTCTCCGGCGAGGTGGAGGCGGGCATCACCGCGATGAACGGCAGTCCGAGCATCCGGGCGAAGTACGCCTCGGAGACCGCCGTGGACCCGGAGGACGCCTCGACGATGGTGGTGCGCGGCCCGATCCAGCCGTTGCAGAGCCCGTAGAGGAAGAGCGAGCGGGCCAGCCGGTGCTTCAGTGAGCCGGTCGGGTGCACCGACTCGTCCTTGAGGTAGAGGTCGATCCCCCACTCCCGGGGCAGCGGGAACGGCAGCAGGTGGGTGTCGGCCGAGCGGTTCGCGTCCGCCTCGACGGCGGCGATCGCCTCGGTCACCCAGGTCCGGCTGGCCTCGTCGCACCGGTCGAGATGAGTCACGCCGGCAAGGTAGCAAGCGGTCCTGAGGAGGTCAGCGCCGGTCCGCCGCCGTGACCCGGCGGTGCTGCCGGCGCTGCCCGGCCCGGCCGACGGCCCGAACGAGCGGGGTCAGCCCGATGGCGAGCCGGGGCAGGGCGTCCAGCAGCCGGACCTGCGCGCCCCGCCAGCGCGGCAGGCTGACCACCGGGCGGGGCCGGCGGGCCAGTCGGACCGCCCGGGCGGCCACCCGCTCCGGGGTCAGCATGGAGCCGGTGAACGACGCCAGCGCCCCGGGGTCGTCCAGCCGGTCGTGCAGCATCGGCGTCCAGATGCCGTCCGGGCAGAGGCAGGAGACGTGCACCCGCCGGTACCCGGCCATCCGCAGGTCGGACAGGGTGCCGAGGCTGAACGCCAGCAGCGCGTGCTTGCTGGCCGCGTACACCGTCTCACCGGGTGCGGCGACCAGCCCGGCCAGCGAGACGATGTTCAGCACGTGGCCGTGCCCCTGCCCGCGCATCACCGTGAGCGCGGCGAGGGTGCCGTTCATCGCGCCGAGCGCGTTCACGTCGAGCACCCGGCGGCGGGTCGGTCCGTCGTGCTCCCAGGCGGGACCGGTGACCAGGATGCCGGCGTTGTTGACCCAGAGGCCGAGGCCACCCCGGCTGGCTGCCGTCGCGGCGATCTCGGCGCAGGCGTCCTCGTCCCGGACGTCCAGCCCCGCGGACCAGCCGCCGAGCGGCGCGGCGGCAACGGCCACCGCGGCCGGGTCGACGTCGGTGAGCAGCACCGACCACCCGTCGGCGTGCAACGCGGCGGCGACGGCGCGGCCGAGGCCGCCCGCGGCCCCGGTCACCACGGCCACTCCACGTACCGGCGAGGTCATCGGCGCACGCTACCGCCGTCCGCCGGTACGGCACCAGGGCCGACCGGCCCCACGCCAGGGGTGGATACCCGTGAGGCGTGGTTGCCCGTCGCCCTGGCGTTCGTGGACGAGGCCGAGCCCCACCGCCTCGGCGTCAGGCGGGCTGCGGGCCGACCGGCTGGGGGCGGTTCTCCCACTTGGTGGAGAGGGCGATGGCGGTACGGGTGGAGGCGACCCCGGGCGTCCGGTTCAACCGCACGATCAGCTGCTCCAGCTCGGCGATCGTGCCGACCCGCGCCTTGAGCAGGAAGGACTCCACGCCCGCCATGAAGTAGCAGGACTCGATCTCGGGCAGCACCCGGAGCGACTCGAGCATGTCGTCGCTGTCCGCGCCGGAGTCCTCGACGATGCCGATCAGCGCGGTGACACCCAGCCCGATCGCCTCCGGCTCCACGTCCGCGCGGTAGCCGCGGACCACGCCGCTGTTCTCCAACTTGCCAACCCGCTCGTGCACGGCCGGGGCGGAGAGGCCGACCTGCCGGGCGAGCTCGGCGTACGAGAGTCGGGCGTTTCCGCGCAGCAGGTCGACGAGGCTCAGGTCGATGGCGTCCACGGAGAGTGACCTTATCCCGTTGGGCGTAACGCGACGCCTTCGGCATCCGTTGCACACAGCAGTGAGTAACTGTTCACAAACTGACGGTCAAGGTAGGGGTTGCACCAGTACCATTTACTAACTTCCCACTCAGTGCATTTTTCGCGTTTGGCGGACAGGCCAGGTCCCTGGTGCTGTAATTGCCATACGTCCCTCATGACGGCTCTGGGCTCGCACCAGCCGGGGGCAGTGTGTTCAGCCAGGGGCTTCGTCGACGCGAGGAGGGGGCTGTGGACACTGGAGATCGCCTGCTGACACCGGGTGAGGTCGCCGCGCTGTTTCGGGTGGACCCGAAGACTGTGACGAGATGGGCGGCGGCCGGCCGGATAGGAAGCATCCGGACTCCAGGCGGGCATCGCCGGTTTCGGGAATCCGAGGTGCGAGCCCTGCTTGAGGGGGAGGGCATGCTGGACGAAGTGGACGAGGTCGGAAAGCCACGCAACGTGGGCCCGGCCGCCTCCACCGGGCCGGGTCCGGCCAACGCCGGCATGTACTGAACTGGTGCGGACAACGCTACGCGGACCGGGCAGCAGTCCGGTCCGCGTCCCGCTACGGCCACCCGTCGTGACCGCGCGGGACGAGACGGCTCAGCTCCGGGCAGCGCCGAGCTGGCCGGACCACCGTCGGAACAGGGTGTGCGGTACGCCGAGCGCGTCCAGCACCTTGCCGGCCACGAAGTCGACCAACTGCTGAGCGCTGGCCGCCGCGCCCGCGCCGTAGAAGCCGGGGCTCGCCGGCAGCACCACCGCGCCGGCGTCGTGCAGCGCGATGAGGTGCTCCAGGTGACTGCGGGTCACCGGCGTCTCCCGAGGCACCACCACCACCGGCCGCCGTTCCTTGAGGTTGACCTCGGCGGCACGCTGCAACAGGTCCTTGGAGAGCCCGATCGCGATGCCCGCGCACGCCGCCGTGCTGGCCGGAACCACGGCCATTCCGCGTACCCGGTAGGAGCCGCTGCTCGGGCCGGCCGCCAGGTCTCGCGCCGGCCAGTGCCGCACGTCCGCGCCGGTCAGGTCCCGGCCGAGCCAGGCGGCGAGGTCCTCGGCCCAGTGCGCGTCGCGGAACGGCCGGCCGGTCTCGTCGAGCACCGTGAGCCGCGCCGCCCGGGAGACGATCAGGTCCACCGGTTCGCCCGCGTCGAGCAGCCCGCCGACCACGGCCGCCGCGTACGGCGTACCGGAGGCCCCGGACACCCCGACCACCCATGGTTCCCGCATGCCCCCAGCCTGCCTGGTGAGGCTCGTGCGCCGGTGGGCACCCCCCGTGATCGGCCTCTGCGTCGCTCGCCCGAGATGTCCGGGCGGGCACTGCGTGTCCCGTGCACCTGGCATGCTGCCGGTGGCCATTCGCACCGGCAGCAGATCGCACAGGAGGCATCGGTGACGACCGGCGAGATCCTCTGGACGCTGCGCGCCGAATGTCCCATCCCGGCCCGGCTCTCGCCGCACGCCGACCGGGTGCACGACTGGCTGCTCCGCCTGCTGCCCGAGCTGGGCCTACCGCTGGACGACGCCGCGCTGCACCGCTTGAGCCGGGGAGCCTTCGCCCGGTACGCCGGTCGGCTCTACCCGGACGCCACCGAGGCCGACCTGCGGAGCCTGACCGCCCTGTTCACCTGGTTCTTCCTGGTCGACGACGCCTGCGACGGGCCGGACCGGCTCGCTCCGGAGCAGATCCGCGCGCTGCGCAACGGCACGTTGGCGCTGCTGCACGACGGTCCCCGGGCACGCCACGTCGGGCTGACCGGTCCGCTGCGGCGGCTGTTGGTGCTGGCCTGGCGGGAGCCGCGCCGCCGGATGCCGGCCCGGTGGCGGTTGCGCTTCGCCGACGCGGTGGCCCGGCACCTCGACGGGACCTGGCGGGAGGCGGTCAACAAGGAGGCGGGTCGCCGACCCGGCGTTGCCGAGTACGTCGAGCTGCGCCGGGCCACCTCGGCGGCGGACGTGTCGTACCCGCTGGTGGAGTTCGTCACCGGCCGGCCGCTGCCCGACCCGGTCTACCACCACCCGTTGCTGCGCCGGGTCGCCCGCACCGGCAACGACCTGCTCTCCTGGTACAACGACCTCGCGTCGCTGGACCGGGACCGGGCCACCGCGGGCGGGCACAACCTGGTGCTGGCCATGCAGGACGAGTGGGGCCTGTCGCCGACGGAGGCGGTGGATCGGGTGACCGAGCGCTGGCAGGAGTCGATGCGGCGCTTCGTCGCGCTGCGGGCCACGGTGCCGTCGTTCGGCCCGGCGCTGGACGAGGCCGTCACCGACCACCTCGACGGGGTCGCCTACGCGGTGCGCGGCACCATCGACTGGACCTTGGAGAGCGCCCGCTACCCCACCAGCGCCTAGGCCCGCAGGTTAAGCCGGATCACCAGGTCGAGCAGGGCGAACACGAACAGCGCGATGCCGACGAAGCCGTTCGCGGTGAAGAACGCCCGGTTGACCTTGCTCAGGTCGGTCGGCGTGACCACCAGGTGCTGATAGCCGAACGCGACGGCGGTCAGCGCCAGGCCGACCCACCAGAGCCAACCGAACCCGACCAGCGCCCCGAACCAGACGAAGAGCGCGAACGTCACCACGTGCGCGACGGTGGAGGCGTGCAGCGCGAACCGCCGGCCGTACCGGGCGGGCACGCTGTGCACCCCGATCTCCCGGTCCACCTCGTCGTCCTGGCAGGCGTAGATCAGGTCGAACCCGCCGATCCACAGCCCGACCGCTGCGCCGAGCAGCCAGGCCGGCCAGGAGCCGTCCAGGGTGCCGGTGACCGCCAGCCAGGCGCCGACCGGGCCGACCGCCTGGGCGATCGCGAGGATGGCGTGCGGCCAGTTGGTGAACCGCTTGCCGTACGGGTAGACCACCAGCGGCACCACGGCGAGCGGCGCCAGCACCAGGCAGAGCGGGTTGAGCAGCGCGGCGGCGGCGAGGAACACCACCAGCGCGACGGCCGCGCCGGTCCAGGCCGTCCGCAGGCTCACCGCCCCGGTGACCAGTTCCCGGTTGGCGGTACGCGGGTTCCGCGCGTCGATCCGCCGGTCGAGGATCCGGTTGGCGGCCATCGCGAACGTCCGCGCCCCGACCATCGCCACGGTGATCAGCAGCAGGTCGACCCAGCGCACCCGGCCGCCGTTGACCTGCATCGCGGTCAGCGCCGACAGGTAGGCGAACGGCAGCGCGAAGACGGAGTGCTCGATGGTGACGAGCTTGAGGAACGACTTGATCCGGCCCGGCCGTTCGGCCGGCGCGTCGAGGACCGCCATCAGATGCCGTACTCCTTCCAGCGCTTGTCGACCAGGGAGGTGACCTCCGGCGACATGCTCATCTCCTCCGGCCAGCCGCGGGTGTATCCCTCGGTGGGGAGTTTGCGGGTCGCGTCGATCCCCGCCTTGCCGCCCCAGAACTGCTGGTACGAGGCGTGGTCGAGGTGGTCCACCGGACCCTCGGTCAACAGCAGGTCCCGCGCGTAGTCGACGTTGCCGAAGGCGCGGAAGGCCACCTCGTTGTAGTCGTGGACGTCGCAGTCCTCGTCCACGATCACGATCAGCTTGGTCAGGGACATCATGTGCGCGCCCCAGATCGCGTTCATGACCTTCTGCGCGTGCTTCGGGTAGCGCTTGCGGATCGACACGATCGCACAGTTGTGGAACACGCCGGCGGCCGGCAGGTCGTAGTCGACGATGTCCGGGATCAGGAAGCGCAGCAGCGGCGCGAAGATCCGCTCGGTGGCCTTGCCGAGACCGTGGTCCTCCTGCGGCGGCTGCGACGTGACGATCGAGTGGTAGACGGGATCCCGCTGCATCGTCATGCACTCGATGTGCATGACCGGGAACGGCTCCACCGGCGTGTAGAAGCCGGTGTGGTCACCGAACGGCCCTTCCGGCATCCGTTCGCCCGGCTCGATGTAGCCCTCCAGCACGATCTGCGCGTGCGCCGGCACCTGCAACGGGACGGTCAGGCAGTCCACCATCTCGACGCGTTCGCCCCGCAGGAACCCGGCGAACAGGTATTCGTCGATCTCGGCGGGGAGCGGCGCGCTGGCCGAGTAGGCGACCGCCGGGTCGGCGCCGATGGCGATGGCCACCGGCAGTCGCTGCCCGAGCCGCTCGGCGACCGCGTGGTGCGCCGTGGAGTTCTTGTGGATCTGCCAGTGCATGCCGATCGTGTTGTGCGAGTGCTGCTGGAGGCGGTAGAGCCCGAGGTTGCGCTTGCCGGTCTCCGGGTGCTTCGTGTGGGTCAGCCCGAAGTTGTGGAAGATTCCGCCGTCACCCGGCCAGATCTGCAACCCGGGGAGCCGGTTGAGGTCGACGTCGTCACCCCGGTAGACCACCTGCTGGCACGGGGCCGTCCTGACCTTCTTCGGCGGCATCGACTTGAGCTGCATGACCTTGCCGAGGCCGCCCATCATGCCCGAGAAGCCCTGCGGCAGCTCCGGCTTGAGCATCTCGCCGATCCGGTCGCCGATCTCGTCCAGCGAGTCGACGCCGAGCGCCATCGCCATCCGCTTCTCGGTGCCGAACAGGTTGATCGCCACCGGCATCTCGCCCCGGGTCGGGCGATCGAAGAGCAGCGCCGGCCCGCCGGCCCGCACGGTGCGGGTGACCACCTCGCTGATCTCCAGGGTCGGATCGACCGGGACGCTGACCCGACGCAGCTCGCCCGCGCGCTCCAGCGCCGCGAGAAAGTCCTTGAGATCGGTGTACGGGAAGCCACGAGCCGCCATGCCGCCAGTCTCCCGCATGGCGTTCGTCGCCGACCAAGCCGGGTGCTGTGACGTACGTCCGGAGCGGGGCGCGTTCAGGCGGCGGGCGTCCACGCGTGCGCGGCCAGCGGCGGGTCGAGCGGCGCCCGGGTGAGGCGGTTGGCGAAGGTGGAGATCGTGTACGTGCCGACGCCCAGCACCACGTCCAGCGCGTGCCGGGGCTGGTAGCCGGCTGCCAGGAAGTTGGCCAGCTCGTCGTCGGGCACGGCGCCCCGGTGATCGAGCACGGCCAGCGTGAACCGGCGCAGCGCCTCCAGCCGCGGTTCGGGCAGGGCGCTGCCGGCGCGCAGCGCGGCGATCTGTTCGGCGGTCGCGCCGAGTTGGGTGAGTGTGCCGGTGTGCAGGGCGACGCAGACGTGGCACTCGTTCGTGGTGGCGACGGCGAGGACGACCACCTCGCGTTCCAGCGGATTGAGAGCGGTCTGCTCGAAGCCGGCGTTGGCGGTGAGGAAGCCAGCGAGCAACTGCGGTGACTCGGCCATCAGCGCCACTGGGGTGGGCAGGAAGCCGAATCGGCGGCGTACCCCCTCGACGGTCGGGCGGGCGGCGGCGGGTGCGGTCTCGGCGGTGTGCGCGGTGAAGACAGACATGGGTACCTGCTCTCGGGAGTGTCACGTCGCCCGGGTCGCCGGGCGACGTAAAGTAGTCAACGTGGTTGACGAAATAGTAAACGTGGTTGTCGAACGTGGCAACCGCTGACGCCGCCCGGCCCGGTTTCCAGCTGCCGCTGCTCCTGCTGGCCGGCTTCCGGACGCTGATCGACGACCTGCACGCGGAGCTGGCCCGGCAGGGGCATCCCGAGCTGCGCCCGCTGCACGGCTTCGTGCTCCAAGCGGTCGGGGCGGACGGCACCACCGCCACCGAACTGGGCCAGCGGCTGGGCATCTCCAAGCAGGCAGCCGGCAAGACGGTCGACCGGCTGATCGCCATCGGTTACCTCGACCGGGTCGACGATCCCCGGGACGCCCGCCGCCGGCTGATCACGATGACCCCGCGCGGTGTCGACGGGCTGCGCCGCTCGGCCGAGATCTTCGACCGGCTGCGCGAACGGTGGGTCGAAGCCCTCGGCCCGGAGCGGGTCGACGCCCTGGAGGACGACCTTCGCGCGGTAGCCGCCCCCAACTGGTTCCGGCTCGACGTACCAGGCTGGTTCGGCGGCTGACCGCACCCGGTCGATCGACACGACATCGCCGACGTGGCGGTGTCGCCGGCCTGGACACCGCGACATCGCCGACCTGGAGTGGGTCAAGGCGAGCGGATCGAGCTGGCCGATCTGCCCGAGGTGGCCTACCAGGTCACCGTCCAGGTGGACCGGACACTGCGCGGCCGGCGACCCGGTCGCCGGGATCCGACGGGCAGGACGCCCGGCTAGCCGAGGATCAGTCCAGGCCGCCGTACGAGTGCAGGCCGGTGAAGAAGATGTTCACGCCGAACAGATTCATCAGCATGGTGAGGAAGCCGAGCACCGCCAGCCACGTCGCAACGTTCCGCTTGACGCTGGGCGTCGCCCGGGCGTGCAGATAGCCCGCGTACACCACCCAGGAGATGAACGCCCAGGTCTCCTTCGGGTCCCAGCCCCACGGCCGGCCCCAGGCCGCCTCGGCCCAGATCGCACCGGCGATCACCGCGAAGGTGAAGATCGGGAAGGCGAAGGCGTGCAGCGCGAAGGTCAGCCGCTCCAGGCTGGCCGCCCCCGGCAACCGCTTGGCCAGGGTGTACGGGAAGCTCCGCTTGCCCTGCTCGTACCCGGCGCGCATCAGGTAGCCGACCGCCGGCACCGCGCCGAGCAGGAAGATGCCGGACGCGAAGACGATCGTCGAGACGTGGATGACGAACCAGTAGGAGTTCAGCGCCGGCACCAGCGGCACGATCGGCACGTACAGCACCAGCTCGGCGGTGGCCACCAGCAGCACCATCACCAGGGTGAGGAACAGCCCGAGCTTGCGCAGCGAGGGCCGCTTCCAGAGCACCACCAGCCAGGCCGCGACCCCGATGAACGTCACCGTGAGCACGAACTCGTACATGTTGCCCCAGGGCATGCGGTCGGCCGCGATGCCCCGCGTGACCAGCGCCGCCAGGTGCAGCGCGGCCGCGAGCCCGGTGGCACCCACCGCGATCAGACCGCCGATCCGGGCGCGCCGCGCCGAGCGGTCGGCCACGGCCGACGGCGGGACCGGCGCGGGCGACACGGGTACGCCGCCACCTCCGCCGACGCCGGCACCCACCAGCTCGCGGGCGGGAGCCGCGGCGGCCCGGGCGCGAGTGTTGCCCAGCGCGTACTCCACGGCATGGCAGATCATCGCGACCAGATACGCCAGGATCGCGAAGGTCACCAGATTGTCGGAGAGTGCGGACATCACTCGGTCCCTTCTCGCACGCCGGTCCGGTCACTGGAGTCGGCGCTCGCGTCCGCCCGACCACCGCTGACCGCGGCGACGAGTTGGGCGAACTCCTCGGCGAACCCTGGATAGTCGGTACGCGGCAACCCGCCGGCCTCCATCAAGCTACTACCGCCCGTCGGAGATCCTTCCGCGGGGTCGGCCGGCATCACCCGGAAGAACACCCGGCGGCGCCGACCGAACAGCGACCCCATCAGCCCGACCAACAGGAAACCGCAGCTGACCAGCAGCATCGTCGAACCGGGGTCGTGCCGCACGGAGAGGGTCACGTACCGCTCGGTGCCCAGGAACTCGACCTTGGTGCCGTCGTCCAACGTCCAGGTCTCGCCCTTGCGGAGCAGCTTGGTGCCGACCTCCTTGACCTTCCCGGCGCGCACCTGCCGCTGGTCGAGCTGGTAGACCGAGCCGGGGATGCCGGCGTCCAGACCGAGGTTGCCCCGGTAGGCGACCAGGTTCAGCGCCGGGTTGCGCTCGGTCGGGTACTCCGAGCGGACGAACGGCGCCTGCTGCGGCGCCGTGGGCAGGTAGATGCCGGTGAAGGCCATCTGCTCGTCCGGCGCGCGCCGCCCGGTACGCGGGTCGACGTTCGCGTCCGGGAACGCCGCCAGCCCCTCGCTCGTCAGGCCCATGTCGCCGGTGGTCAGGAACGGGTCATCGCTGATCTGGCTGCGGCCGAACCGATCGGTGTAGCGGATCACCGGGGCGTACCCGTGGCCGAGCAGGTAGACGCTCGCGCCGCCCAGCCGCAGCGGTGAGTTCACCGAGAAGTCCCCACTGCGGGTCGGCTCGTCGGGGCCGTCGACGGTCACCCGGGCGTTGAAGAACTCCGGCTGGCCGGACGCCAGGAACCGGGCCTCGAAGTCGTCCAGCCGCAGGCAGAAGCGGGGCAGGTCCTCGCTGTCCACCCGGGGGCCGAGCTTCGTCTCGGCGTACTGCTGGCGGGTGTTGCAGAAGGCGTTGTCCGCGCCCGCGACCAGCAGCCGGTTGCCGCTCCAGCCGTACCACGAGCCGAGCGCGACGCCGATCAGCACGGCGATCAGCGAGGTGTGGAACAGCAGGTTGCCGGTCTCCTTGAGGTAGCCCTTCTCGGCGGACACCTCGTCGCCGCGGACCTCCACCCGCCACCGTCGGCGGCGCAGGACCTCGGCGACCGCCGCCGCGCCACCCGCCGGGGCGGGCAGGACCGCGTGCTGCGGCAACCGCTGGAGCCGCTTCGGTGCGGCCGGCGGCCGGGACCGCAGTGCCCGGACGTGATCGCGCAGGCGGGGCGTGATGCAGCCGATCAGTGAGGTGAACAGCAGCAGGTAGATCGCGGAGAACCAGACCGAACCGAAGACCTCGAAAGCGCCGATCCGGTCCAACCGGGGGGCCAGATCGGGATGGTCGGTGAAGTACTCGTTGACCTTCTCCGGGCTGATCCCCCGCTGCGGCAGCACCGAGCCGGGAATCGCGGCGACCGCGAGCAGGAAGAGCAGGATCAGCGCCGTACGCATGCTGGTCAACTGCCGCCACGAGTTGCGCAACAGGGCCAGCAGCCGGTTGGGCCGGCGCCGGGGCGCCGGGGCCGCGGTCTCCGGCCGGTCGTCCACGACCGTCATCAGATGCTCACCTCGCCCACACCGACGGTGGTCTGCAACCAGATCACGAAGCTCTGCCACCCGCCGGTGACCAGCGCCAGGCCGATCAGGATGAGCAGGGCGCCGCCGACCCGGGTGACCCAGCGGCTGTTGCGCCGGACGGCGCGGAAGACCCCGAGCAGGCGCTGGAAGCCCAGCCCGAAGACGACGAACGGTATCCCCAACCCGAGGCAGTACGCCACGGCGAGCACCACGGCGCGGTCGCTCTGCCCGCTCGCGGTGGCCATGCCCATCACCGCGCCGAGGGTGGGGCCGGTGCAGGGCACCCAGCTCAGCGCGAAGACCGCGCCGAAGACCGGTGCGCCGAGCAGCCCGGCGGAGGGCAGCCGGGAGATCCGGAACTCCCGTTGCAGGGCCGGGATCATCCCGAGGTAGCCAAGGCCGAGCACGATGATCAGCGCGCCGATCACGATCTCCAGCTGGCGCTCGTACTCGAAGAAGACCCGGCCGATGCTGGCGAACAGGATGGCGGTGGCGACGAAGACGACGGTGAAGCCGCCGATGAAGAGCAGCGTGCCGGCGAGCACCCGGCCCTTGACGGCGCCGACCCGCGCGACCCGCTCACGTACCGCCACGCCGCCGCTGGCCTCGGCCGGGGCGGGCTCGGTCGCGGGCCGGCGACCGTCGAGGTCGGCGCCGGCCAGGCCGGTGACGTACGAGAGGTAGCCGGGGACCAGCGGGAGCACGCACGGGGAGAGGAAGCTGACCAGACCGGCGAGCGCCGCCGCGCCGATGGCGAGCAGCAGCGGCCCGCTGAGGGCCAGCTCCCGGAAGGTGTCACCCATCAGCCCGACGCCGGCTTCTCGGCGGCGATCCGCTCGACGATCGGTTGCAGGCCCTCCTGCTTGACCGCGGCCCGGATCACCGAGGCGATCCGGCCCTCCCGGTCGAGCACCACGGTCGCCGGGACGGTGTTCGGCGGAATGTCCAGGGCCAGCGCCAGCTTGCTCGCCGGGTCGAACAGGCTCGGATAGGTGACCCGGCCCTCTTCGAACGCCTTGGCCTTGTCCCGCTGGTCCTGGACGTTGATGCCGAGGAAGCTCACCCCGGAGCCCTTGGTGGCCTGGTAGGTGGCTTCCAGGTCGTCCGCCTCGGCCCGGCACGGCGCGCACCAGGAACCCCAGAAGTTGACCACCACCACCTGGCCGCGGGCTTCGTTGACGTCGTAGCTGCCGCCGGTGAGCAGCTCACCGGCGAGCTTCGGGGGCGCCGAGCGCTGGTCCGGAGCGCACTCGATGATCCCGTCGGAGGTGGTCGTACAGGTCTTCTCCCGGCCCTGCGACGTGCAGCCGACCAGCGCCACCGCGGCGGCGCTGGCGAGCAGACCGGCGGTCCACCTCCGGGCGTTCATCAGGCCCCCTTGGCCGTCCGGGCGGTCGCGGAGAGGGCGATCAGGTGCGCGGCGGGCTCGCTGTAGCCGATGCCGACCACCTTCGCGCCGTCGAAGTGGAACGAGGTGAGGCTGGCCAGCCCGCACTGCCGCTTGCGGGGGTCGTGCCAGAGTCGCTTGCGCTCGACGTACCGGCGCAGCGTCCAGATGGGGAGCTGGTGCGAGACCAGCACCGCCTCGCGCCCCTCGGCGGCGACCCGGGCCGCGTGCACGGCGGCGAACATCCGCTCCGCGATGGCCCGGTACGCCTCACCCCAGGACGGGGTCACCGGGTCGCGCAGCACCCACCAGTTGCGCGGGTCGCGGAACGACCCGTCGCCCGGCGACACCTTCTTGCCCTCGAACCAGTTGGCGCTCTCGATCAGCCGCTCGTCCACACCGACCGGCAGGCCGAACTGGGCCGCGATCGGCTCGGCGGTCTGCTGGGCGCGCTCCAGGGGGCTGGCCACCACGTGCACGATCTCCCGCTCGGCGAGCCCCTGCGCGGCGGCCTTGGCCATCTGCACACCCAGCTCGGAGAGGCGGAAACCGGGCAGCCGGCCGTAGAGGATCTGGTCGGGGTTGTACACCTCGCCGTGCCGCAGCACGTGGACCACCGTCTTGCTCACCGTTGCTACCCCCCCGCCGCTGCCGCCGCGTTGGCCGCCGTCGGCAACGCTGCGGCGATCTGCTCCAGAGCGGCGTCGTCGATCGCCGCCGACACGAACCACGACTCGAACGCGCTCGGCGGCAGGTAGACGCCGGCGGCGAGCATCGCGTGGAAGAACGCCTTGAACGCCGGCACCTGCTGGGTGCGAGCGCTGTCGTAGTCGACCACGTCGGCGTCGGTGAAGAAGATGGAGAACATGCTGCCCGCGTACGACAGTCGGTGCGGGACCCCGGCGGCGGCCAGCGCGTCGGCGGCGAGCTTGCCCACGACGGCGGCGGTCTCGTCGAGGCGGCGGTACAGCTCGTCGTCGGCCAACCGCAGGGTGGCCAGACCGGCGGCGCAGGCCAGCGGGTTACCGGAGAGCGTGCCGGCCTGGTAGACCGGGCCGGCCGGGGCGAGCCGCGCCATGATCTCCGCACGCCCGCCGAACGCCGCGGCGGGCAGGCCGCCACCCATGACCTTGCCGTACGTCCACAGGTCGGCGTCGGAGGCGTCGAGGCCGTGCCACCCGGCGCGCGAGACCCGGAACCCGGTCATGACCTCGTCCACGACGAGCAGCGCGCCGTGCGCGTGCGCGATCCGGGCGAGCTGCTGGTTGAAACCGTCGCGGGGGGCGACCACGCCCATGTTTCCGGCGGCGGCCTCGGTGATCACCGCGGCGATGTGCGGCCCCTCGGCGGCGAAGGCCTCCTCGACCGCCCGGATGTCGTTGTACGGCAGCACGATCGTCTCGCTGGCCGCCGCGCCGGTGACGCCGGGCGAGTCGGGCAGGCCCAGGGTGGCCACGCCGGACCCGGCCGAGGCGAGCAGCGCGTCGACGTGCCCGTGGTAGCAGCCGGCGAACTTTACGATCTTGGAGCGTCCGGTGAAGCCACGGGCCAGCCGGATCGCCGACATGGTCGCTTCGGTGCCGGAGTTGACCAGGCGCACCTGCTCCACCGGGGTCCGGTCGACGATCTCGGCGGCCAGCTCCACCTCACCGGGGGTGGGGGTGCCGAAGCTGGTGCCCCGGGCGGCGGCGGCCTGCACGGCGTCCACCACCTGCGGGTGGGCGTGCCCGAGGATCAGCGGGCCCCAGGAGCAGACGAGGTCCACGTAGCGGCGGCCGTCGGCGTCGTACAGCCACGGGCCCTCGCCTCGAACCATGAAGCGGGGGGTGCCGCCGACCGCCTGGAAGGCGCGCACGGGGGAGTTCACCCCGCCCGGCACGATGGCGCGGGCGCGGTGGAACAGGGCCTCGGAGGCCGGGGCTTCGGCCGGGTAGCGGCCGGATCCGGCGGAAACGATGTCGGTCACGATGCCGCCATTGTGTCAGCGCCGGACGGTCAACCAGCAGCCACCCCGGGCCGGGGTTACCGGGCTCACCCGCCTCCGGCACCCGCCGGCGGCGCCGACACGCGGCCGGGCGGCGGCTGTCGGCCTCGACAGGCCGGGTCGTCCGGATCGCGCTAGGCTGACCGGGTGGATCGTGCCGAACTGTCCATCACGCTACACCGGACGGGCGACGAAGCAGTGCTGCGCCTGGCCGGTGAGATCGACATGCTCACGGCCGCCCAGCTCTCCACCGTGGTCAACGAGGTGCTGGCCGACCCGCCCCCGCGGATCGTGCTCGACCTGGGCGGCGTCACCTTCTGCGACTCGCAGGGCCTCGGCACCCTGGTGGTGCTCAGCCGCAAGGCCAGCCACGCGCAGAGCCTGCTGATGCTGACCCATGTGGGCGATTTCCTGATCCGCGTCCTGGACATCACCGGCCTCCGCAGCGCCCTGATGATCCGCAACGACCAACCCACCGGCTGACCCGTCGCCGGGTCAGCCGGTGGCTGGCTGGTCAGGGTGTAGGGATGTCGCGGGTGTGGAAGGTGCGCAGGGCGAGGGTGACCAGGGCGGCCGTCACTGCGGCCAGGGCGACCAGCGGGGTGGCGGTCCAGCCGGAGCCGAGGACCTGCGGGGTGTGGGTGAACGGGGAGATGTCCAGCGCCCACTGATCCAGCTCCAGGACCGCGCCGAGCTGACCGAGCAGCAGGCAACCGGCGAGCACCGCCCAGGCGCCCGCGGAGAACCGGGGCAGCCGGCCGACCAGCAACGCCGCCAGCCCGGCCAGCACCCAGGCCGCCGGCACCTGGGCCAGACCGGCGCCGAGCAGCCGGGGCAGCTCACCCCCGACATCGCCGCTGCTGAGGCCGTACGCCAACCCGGTCGCGAGCCCGGTCACGGAGAGCACCACCGCCGGGCCGAGCAGGGCGAAGAGCAGGTGCGCCGCCAGCCAACGGGTCCGGCTCACCGCCGTGGCGAGCAGCGGCTCGGCCCGCCCGGCGGTCTCCTCCGCCCGCGCCCGCAGCGCGGCCTGGATGCCGTACCCGGCGGCGGCCAGCGCGGTCAGGCTCAACGTCCCACCGAGGTACGCCTCCGCGAGCGCGGAGGTGCCACCCAGCCGGGCCAGGATCTCGGCGACCTGCTGATTGCCCTGCACCGTCTCGCCGGCGGCATCCGCCGCGCCCCCGAGCACCAGGCCGAGCAGCCCGAACCCGACGGTCCAGCCGAGCAACTGACCCCGATGCAGCCGCCAGGCCAGGCCGAACGGGCCCGCCAGCCGCGGCCCGGCGGTCGCCGGGCCGAGCCGGGGCGGAAACACCCCGCCGCCGAGGTCCCGGCGCACCGAGACGGGGTACGCGACGAGCGCGACCACCGCACTGAACAGCACCGGCAGCAGCAGCACCCACCAACGCTCGTCGGCGAAGGCCCGATCCCGGGCCGACCAGCCCAGCGGGGAGAGCCAGCTCAGCCACTCCGCGCTCCCGCCGGTGCCGCCGGAACCACCCGCGTCACCGGCCAGCCGCAGCACGAAGGCCAGCCCGAGCACACCCAGACCGGTCCCGCGCGCCCCGGCCGCGCTCTCGGTGAGCTGCGCGGCCAGCCCACCGACCGTGGCGAAGACGATGCCGGTGAGTGCCACCCCGGCCCCGAAGAGCAGCGAACCGGCACCGGGCAGGCCCGCGGCGACCAGGCCGGCGGCGGCGAGCAGGCCGAGCAGCAGGTTCGCGGCGTACGCCACCAGCAGCGCGGAAGTCAGCCCGGCGTACCGGCCCAGCACGGTGGCACCGAGCAGCTCACGCCGGCCGGCTTCCTCCTCCGTGCGAGTGTGGCGGACCACGGTGAGCACGCTGGCCAGCGCGGCGATCAACGCCAGCAGACCGGCCCGCTGGACGGTGAGCGCACCGACGCTGTCGCCGTAGACCGGGCCGAGCAGGGCGACGATCGACGGGTTGCTCGCCGTACCGGCCAGGTACGCGGCCCGCTCGGCCGCGGTCGGGTACAGCTCGGCGTACGTGCCGGCGTAGCTGGCTGGCAGCACGGCCAGCAGCAGGATCCAGATCGGCAGCACGACCCGGTCCCGGCGCAGGATCAGTCGCACCAGGTGCCGGGTGCCGGTGAACGCGCTCATGATCTCACCGTCGGCTCGGCCTGGTAGTGCCGCAGGAACAGCTCCTCCAGCGTCGGCGGCTGGCTGACCAGGCTGCGTACGCCGATCTCGGTGAGCCGGCGCAGGGCGGCGTCCAGCGCGGCGTTCTCCACGTCGAAGCGCACCCGCGCCCCGTCCACCCGCAGGTCGTGCACCCCGGCCAGCTTTCCCAGCCCGTCGACCGGGCCGGTCAGCTCGGCCTCGATCGAGGTTCGACGCAGGTGGCGAAGGTCGGTGAGGGTGCCCGTCTCGACGTCCCGACCGTTGCGGATGATCGTCACCCGGTCGCAGAGCGCCTCCACCTCGGCCAGGATGTGGCTGGAGAGCAGCACGGTGCGACCGTCGGCCTTCGCCCGGCGGACCCAGTGCTGGAAGGCCTCCTCCATCAGCGGGTCCAGGCCGGAGGTGGGCTCGTCCAGGATGAGCAGTTCGGCGTCCGAGGCGAGCGCGGCCACCAGGCCGACCTTCTGCCGGTTGCCCTTGGAGTACGCCCGGCCCTTCTTGCGCGGGTCCAGCTCGAAGGACTCCAGCAGCTCGGCCCGGCGGGCCGGGTCGAGGCCGCCGCGCATCCGGCCGAGCAGGTCGATGACCTCTCCGCCGGAGAGGTTGGGCCAGAGCGTCACGTCGCCCGGCACGTAGGCCAGCCGGCGGTGCAGGGCCACCGCGTCGCGCCACGGATCACCACCGAGCAGGCGGACGGCCCCCGCGTCCGTCCGCAGCAGGCCGAGCAGCGCTCGGATGGTGGTCGACTTGCCGGCGCCGTTCGGGCCGAGGAAGCCGTGCACCTCGCCGGCACGAACGGTCAGGTCCAGACCGTCCAGTGCCCGGGTCCGGCCGAAGGTCTTGACCAGGCCGGAAACCTCAATGGGAGTTTCCATGTATCGGAAGCTACACTCGTTTCACAAAGTTGTGAAGACTGTGAGATCCGGGGCACCATCGGGGGCCACACGAGCAGGCAGGGAGGGACCGCCATGGCAGCCACCGACGGCCACGACCCGGTGCACCTATTCGTCGAGCGGATGGCGCTGGCCTTCGCCGAGGTCGGTTTCCCGCGGATGGCCGCCCGGGTGCTGTTCACCGTGATGAGCGCGGACGACCCGTTGACCGCCGCCGAGATCGGCGAGCGGCTCGGAGTGAGCGCGGCGGCGGTCAGCGGCGCGGTTCGCTACCTCACCCAGTTCGGCATGCTGGTCCGCGAGCCGGTCCCCCGGTCCCGCCGGGATCGCTACCGGATGCCGGACAACCCCTGGTACGAGGCGACCGTCACCAAGACGGCGCTCTACAAGACGTTCATTGACGCGGCCGACGCCGGAGTGGTCGCCCTCGACGGCCCCGCGACGCCGGCCGGCGAACGGGTGGCCGAGATGCGCGACTTCTTCATCTTCGTCCAGGAGGAGATCGACTCACTGGGTGAGCGCTGGCGGGCCCGGCGGATTGCCACCGGCCACACCCGACCCGGCGAGGCCTGAGCGGCGTCTCCGAAGGCGACCGTGGCCTCGAACCAGATGCAGCGCGGTCACGCCTCCGAGTCGCGGTCGCCGGCGGCCCCCCGTCCGACCGGCGAGGTGGGAATCTCCAGCGGCCGTCCCCGGCTCCGCCACGCGTCGAGTAGCGCAACCAGGGCCAGCACCCCGGACACCACGCTCAGCCCGACCATCGGCGCCCAGCGGGCCAACGCCGGCGTGAACAGCAGCAGGGCCACCAGGCCGATCGTCCGGGAACGGGAGATCCGGCCGAAGATCTCGTACTCCAGCCGCGTACGGGCGACGAGGAAGAGCACCGGACCGCCCACCACGAACAGGAGCCAACTGGGCCGAGGCGACCCGAACGGATCATCGATCACCAGCTCGTAGCCCACCGAGGTGACCAGCACGCTGAGCACGATCAGCAGATGCGTCCGTCCCGACGTCGCGCCCAGCCGGCCCGGCAAACCCGCCCGGTCCAACGCCTCGGTCAGCAGCAGCCCGGCGCGGTGGAAGTAGATCCGCCAGAGCAGCGCGCTGGTGGCGAAGGCGACCGCGAAAGCGGCTGCCCGCTCCGCGGAGTAGTCCACGCCGCTGAAAACCACGCCGATGACCAGGATCGACTCACCGAGTGCGATGAGAAACATCTGCTGGTAACGGTCGGCAAGATGCATCCCGGCGATCCGCCAACGAGCCACCGCCGCAGCCCCGAGCCACGGCAGCGGCCAGCCCAGAGTCCAGGCGAGGTAGTCGACAGCGAGGGCGGCAGCCCACAGCGGCAGGCGAAGCTGATCCGGACCCAACGCGCCGGCCAGCCACAACGGCGCGCTCACCGAAGCCCACGCGGCGAGCCGGAACGGCACCAGCCGTCGCGGATGGCCACGCAGCGCGGCGGCGACCACCAGCGGCCGCACCACCATCACCATCAGGTACGCGGCCGTGAACGATAGTGCTCGCTCCTCCATGGCCCGGGGCAGCGTCACCGCCATGACCAGGCCGGCGAACATGGTGCCGACCACGACGGCCTGGATGACCGGCTGCTCTGGTTCGTACCGACTGGTGATCCAGGCCGTGTGTGACCAGATCAGCCAGAGCGCCAGAAAGAGCAGCAGGGTACGACCGAAGCCGGTGACCAGCGCCCAGCCGGTGTCATCGGTCAGGCCGGCGAACCGTTGCGAGACCCGGGTGAGGGCCACGACGAAGGCCAGATCGAAGAAGAGCTCCAGGAACGTGGCACGGCCCGAACTCTCGGGAGGGCGCAGCAGTTCGGCGCCCCGCCGAGCCGCCATCGTCCGCCTCCGTCCGCCCCTTGTCGCCCCAACGAGTCGGCGGTCGGAGGAGTTGCGTCAGCGCGTCAGGCGGTGTTGCCCCAGCGGGCCTGTTCGAGAAGCCGCACCGCCCGGTCCCGGCCCTCCGGCTCGTCGGAGCGGAGCAGGGCGGTCGCCTCGTCGACCGCGTCGGTGAGGCGCCGCCACTGCGTGTCGCGGTCCCGCACCAGGTCCGACTGGGCGGCCAACTGCCGGGTCTTCACCCACAGCTCCACGAAGACCGACACCTTGGCCCGCAGCACCCACGGGTCGAACGGCTTGGTCAGGTAGTCCACCGCCCCCACCTGGTATCCGCGCAGGGCGAGCTGGGCGTCCCGGTCAGCAGCGGTGAGGAAGATGATCGGCACGTGCCGGGTCCGCTCCCGGCGCTTGATGTGGCTGGCCGTCTCGAAGCCGTCCATGTCCGGCATCTGCGCGTCCAGCAGGATCACCGCGAAGTCGTCCACCAGCAGCTGCTTGAGCGCCGCCTCGCCGCTCTCCACCGCCACCGACTGAACCGGCAGGCCCTGGAGGATCGCCTCCAGGGCCATCAGATTCTCCCGCCGGTCGTCCACGAGCAGCGCCTTGGCCATCTGGGTCACGAAGTCTCCTCGGTCCGGCTGCCGCTGATCCAGGACGACATCAGCTCGATCAGGTCGTCCAGGTCGACCGGCTTGGTGATGTAGTCGCTGCCCCCGGCCGCGAGCGCCGACTCGCGGTCGCCCGGCATCGCCTTCGCGGTCAGGAAGACGACCGGCAGGTCGGCGAACCGGTGGTTGCGTCGGATCTGGCGGGTGGTCTCGTACCCGTCCTGGTCCGGCATCATGGCGTCCATCAGCACGATGTCCACCTCCGGATGCTCGGCCAGCAGGCGGACGCCGTCCGCCCCGTTGTCCGAGTACAGCACGGTCATCCCGTGCAGCTCCAACGCACTGGTCAGGGCGAAGACGTTGCGCACGTCGTCGTCCACGATCAGCACGGTCGCGCCGTCCAGCTGGCGGGTGGCCGGCGCCTCCGGCCGCTGCGGCAGCAACTCCAGCGGCGGCATCAGCAGCGACGACGGCAGGCCGGCGCGCTGCGGGGACGGCGGCGCAGGCGCGACCACCGCGTCCGGGGCCAGCACGTGCGGCACGAACAGGGTGAAGGTCGACCCCTGCCCCGGCGCCGACGACACGGTGATCGTGCCGCCGATCAACCGAGCCAGGTCACGGCTGATCGACAGGCCCAGGCCGGTGCCACCGTAACGGCGGCTGGTGGTGCCGTCCGCCTGCTGGAACGCCTCGAAGATGATCGACAGCTTGTCGTCGGAGATACCGATTCCGGTGTCGATCACGGTGAACGCGATGACCTGCTGGGCGTTGGTCAACGCCGGCACGTCGAACACCGCGTTCTCCGCCGCCGGGGCGATCCGCAGCGTCACCGCGCCGTTGTCGGTGAACTTCACCGCGTTGGAGAGCAGGTTGCGCAGGATCTGCTGCAACCGCTGCGCGTCGGTGACCAGCGCCGGCGGCAGATCCTTGCTCACCCGCACCTGGAAGTCCAGGCCCTTCTCCTCGGCCTGCGGCGCGAACGCCTGCTCCACGTAGCCGCGGATCTCGGCGAACCGGATCTGGGTCGGCTCGACGTCCATCCGACCTGCCTCGATCTTGGACAGGTCCAGGATGTCGTCGATGAGCCTCAGCAGGTCCGAGCCGGCGCTGTGAATGGTCCGGGCGAACTCGATCTGTTTCGGGTTGAGGTTCTGCTCCGAGTTCTCCGCCAGCAGCCGGGCCAGCAGCAGCAACGAGTTCAGCGGCGTCCGCAGCTCGTGGCTCATGTTGGCCAGGAACTCCGACTTGTACGCCGAGGCCCGGGTGAGCTGCTGCGCCTTCTCCTCCAGGCCGAGCCGGGCCAGCTCGATCTCCCGGTTCTTCGTCTCGATGTTGCCCTTCTGCTCGGAGAGCAGGGTGGCCTTCTCCTCCAACTCGGCGTTGGTGCGCTGCAACTCCGCGGACTGCTCCTGGAGCTCGTGCGCCAGCCGCTGCGACTGGGCGAGCAGCTCCTCCGTACGCCGGTTGGCCTGGATGGTGTTGACCGCGATGCCGATGGTCAGCACCAGCCGCTCCAGGAACGCCAGGTGCAGCTCGGAGAAGGCAGCCACGCTGGCGAACTCGATCACCCCGAGCAGCTCCCCCTCGAACAGCACGGGGAGCACCACCAGGTCGGACGGGGGTGTCTCGGCCAGCCCGGAGCGCAGGGTGAGCCGGCTGTTCGGAGAGGCGCTGACCCGGATCGTCCGGCGGGAGAGGGCGGTCTGCCCGACCAGCCCCTCGCCCGGGCCGAAGGTGACGTCGTGCCCCCGCGCCACGTACCCGTAGGAGGACGTCAACCGCAGCCGCATGCTGCCGTCGGTGTCGTCGGCCAGGAAGAAGGCGCCGAGCTGGGCCTCGACCAGAGGGGTCACCTCGGTCATGATCATGCGGCAGACCTCGCCCAGGTCCCGTTGGCCCTGCAACAGGCCGCCGATCCGGGCCAGGTTCGAGTCCAGCCAGCCCTGTTCCGCGTTCTTCTTGGTCGTCTCCCGAAGGGTGACGATCATCTGGTTGATGTTGTCCTTCAGCTCGGCGACCTCGCCCTGCGCCTTGACCGCGATCCGCTGGGTCAGGTCGCCGCGGGTCACCGACGTGGACACCTGGGCGATGGCCCGCAGCTGGGTGGTCAACGTCGAGGCGAGCTGGTTGACGTTCTCGGTGAGGTCACGCCAGGTGCCGGAGACGCCCTTCACCTGCGCCTGACCGCCGAGCTTGCCCTCGATGCCGACCTCGCGCGCGACCCGGGTCACCTCGTCGGCGAACGACGACAGTTGGTCCACCATCGTGTTGACGGTGGACTTCAGCTCCAGGATCTCGCCCTGCGCGTCCACCGTGATCTTCTGGCTCAGGTCGCCCTTCGCCACCGCCGTGGTGACCGAGGCGATGTTGCGCACCTGGCTGGTCAGGTTCGAGGCCATCGAGTTGACGTTGTCGGTCAGGTCACGCCAGGTGCCGGAGACGCCCTTCACCTGCGCCTGACCGCCGAGCTTGCCCTCGGTGCCCACCTCGCGCGCGACCCGGGTCACCTCGTCCGCGAACGACGACAGCTGGTCCACCATCGTGTTCACCGTCGACTTCAGCTCCAGGATCTCCCCCCGGGCATCCACCGTGATCTTCTGCGACAGGTCACCCTTCGCCACCGCCGTGGAAACCTGGGCGATGTTGCGCACCTGGGCCGTCAGGTTCGAGGCCATCGAGTTGACGTTGTCGGTCAGGTCACGCCACGTGCCGGCGACCCCGCGTACCTGCGCCTGACCGCCGAGCTTGCCCTCGGTGCCCACCTCACGGGCCACCCGGGTCACCTCGTCCGCGAACGACGACAGCTGGTCCACCATCGTGTTCACCGTCGACTTCAGCTCCAGGATCTCCCCCCGGGCATCCACCGTGATCTTCTGCGACAGGTCACCCTTCGCCACCGCCGTGGAAACCTGGGCGATGTTGCGCACCTGGGCCGTCAGGTTCGAGGCCATCGAGTTGACGTTGTCGGTCAGGTCACGCCACGTGCCGGCGACCCCGCGTACCTGCGCCTGACCGCCGAGCTTGCCCTCGGTGCCCACCTCACGGGCCACCCGGGTCACCTCGTCCGCGAACGACGACAGCTGGTCCACCATCGTGTTCACCGTCGACTTCAGCTCCAGGATCTCCCCCCGGGCATCCACCGTGATCTTCTGCGACAGGTCACCCTTCGCCACCGCCGTCGTCACCGAGGCGATGTTGCGGACCTGGCTGGTCAGGTTCGACGCCATCGAGTTGACGTTGTCGGTCAGGTCACGCCAGGTGCCGGAGACGCCCTTCACCTGCGCCTGACCGCCCAGGTTGCCCTCGGTGCCCACCTCGCGCGCGACCCGGGTCACCTCGTCCGCGAACGACGACAGCTGGTCCACCATCGTGTTGACGGTGTTCTTCAGCTCCAGGATCTCGCCCTGCGCGTCGACCGTGATCTTCTGCGACAGGTCACCCTTGGCGACCGCCGTGGAGACCTGGGAGATGTTGCGGACCTGGCTGGTCAGGTTGCCGGCCAGCTGGTTGACGTTCTCGGTGAGGTCCCGCCAGGTGCCGGAGACCCCGCGTACCTGGGCCTGGCCGCCCAGCTTGCCCTCGATGCCGACCTCGCGGGCCACCCGCGTCACCTCGTCCGCGAACGACGACAGCTGGTCCACCATCGTGTTGACGGTGTCCTTCAGCTCCAGGATCTCGCCCTGCGCCGCCACCGTGATCTTCTGCGACAGGTCGCCCCGCGCGACGGCCGTGGACACCTGGGCGATGTTGCGGACCTGGGCGGTCAGGTTCGACGCCATCGAGTTGACGCTGTCGGTCAGGTCCTTCCAGGTGCCGGCGACGTTCGGCACCTCGGCCTGGCCGCCCAGCTTGCCCTCGGTGCCCACCTCGCGGGCCACCCGGGTGACCTGCTCGGCGAAGAGCCGCAGCGTGTCGGTGAGGTAGTTGATGGTGTGCGCCAGCTCGGCGACCTCACCCTTGGCCGACACGGTGATCTTCTGGGACAGGTCGCCCTTGGCCACCGCGGTGGACACCTGGGAGATCGACCGCACCTGGTAGGTGAGGTTCGACGCCATGGTGTTGACCGAGTCGGTGAGGTCCTTCCACGTGCCGGCGACGCCCCGAACGTCGGCCTGGCCGCCCAGCTTGCCCTCGGTGCCCACCTCACGGGCCACCCGGGTCACCTCGTTCGAGAACGACGAGAGCTGGTCGACCATCGTGTTCACGGTGCGCCCGATGCGCAGATACTCACCACGCAGCGGCCGGCCGTCGATCTCCAGCGCCATGTGCTGAGACAGATCGCCGTCCGCGACCGCGACGATGACCCGGGCGATCTCGGTGGTCGGCCGGCCCAGGTCGTCGATCAGCGAGTTGATCGCCCGCTGGCCCTCCGCCCACGAGCCGTCCAGCCCCTCGTCGTCGAGCCGCTCGGTGAGCCGGCCGTCCCGACCGACGATCCGGCTGATCCGCCGCAGGTCCAGGTACTGCCGCTCCTGGAGCGAGACCACCTCGTTGAAGGCGTCCGCCACCTCGCCGCCCTTACCGGCGCGGCGGGGAAGCCGCACCTTCAGGTCGCCGCGACGGACCCGCCGCAACGCCTCGGTCAACTCACCGAGGAGCGCCTCGTGGTCGGACGCGGACGGATCCGCCACCGACTGCTTCGCCGTGGTCATCATTCCTCGCTCAACTCGGGGGCGCCGGCCCGTACGGACACGCCGGCATCCCATATTGTGCCCGCGCGCGCCGCAGTGCCAGGGTCCACGACCCGCCGATCGGGTCCGGCGGAACAGCAGATCCGCTCGATGCGGCCGATCCGGAACGGCCTGTCGGAGACCTCGCCCCGGTGCTGAACCACCACACCGACCCGATCGCGTCCCATTCGGAAAGGGCCTGCTTCCCCGAGGCCGGCGGCGCGGCCCGTGCGATGGTCGACCGGGTTGGCACCCGGCAGGGCGACGGTGGAGGATACGAGGGTGTCAGCCGAGGCGGGGCCCGCGACGGCCGGGGCCCGGAACGGGGCGGTCCGGCGTGTCCGCCTGCCCGCTGACCGGCGTACGCCGGCCGCCGCTCGCGCGGTGGTCCGCTCGGTGCTGGCCGAGGCGCACCTGGACGAGCTGGCCAACGAGGCGCTGCTGCTCACCACGGAGTTGACCACCAACGCTGTCGAGCACGCCCGCACCGAACTGGACATCGAGGTCGTCGCGGACGAGGTCGGGCTGTCGGTGACCGTCTCCGACTTCGCGCCCGGGTCGGGCGACGAGCTGACCGTCGGCACCCGCAACGACGCCACCGAGATCAACGAGGTCTCCGAGCGGGGCCGGGGACTCCTGCTGGTCGACCACTTCGCCAGCCGCTGGGGCACCACGTACCTGCCCACCGGGAAGGGCGTCTGGTTCCGGCTGGACCGCCCCGGCGCAGACCCGCCGGCCGGGGCCACCGCCGGTGGCGAGTCGATGCCGACCAGCGCCGGCCCGGGGGCCGCCGACAGCTCCGCACCGAGCGCCAGCGCGATGAGCGAGCTCATGCAGACCGCCCCCGACGTGTACGCGGACGATCCGCTGCCCGACTTCGCCGCCAACCTGCTCAGCCGGGTGGCCGAGATGGTGGGCGCGGCCGGCGGCACGATCCGCCTGGACCGGGGCGACGGGCAGGGCCACCAGGTGCTGGCCCGCTTCGGCCGGCAGCCCCGCCCCGACACGGAGCTGCTCCGGGTGCCGCTGTCGGTGCACCGCCCGTACGCGGGCGAGCTGGAGCTGGACGCCGCCCCGTCGGCGTACGCCCAGCCGCTGGCGGTGCTCACCGCGGAGCGGCTGTCGCTGCACCTGGAGAACGACCGGCTGCGCCGGGCCGACGTCCGCCGGCAGACGTGGCTGACGTTCCTGGCCGAGGCGAGCGAGTTGCTGGCCCAGTCGCTGGACGTCGAGCTGACCATGGCGCTGATTCCGCAGCTGGTGGTGCCGCGGCTCGGCCAGTGGTGTGCGGTGCACACCACCGACGAGTGGGGCCGGCTGCGACTGGCGGCGGCCAGCCACGCGGACGAGTCGGTGCTGCCACAGCTGCACAAGGTGCTGGAGGAGACCGGCCCGGACTCGATCCAGGCCCGGCTGCGCGAGGCGTCCCGCAGCGCGGCGCAGATCCCGCTCGGCGGGCCGATGGAGGGTTTCGCGGTCCCGTTGATCGCACGTGGGCAGCGGCTCGGCACCCTGGCGGTGGGGCGGCACCAGCGGCACCGGCACGACCCGGACGAGGTGTCGGTGCTGGAGGACGTCGCCCGGCGCTCCGCTCTGGCCATCGAGAACGCGCGGATCCACGCCGAGCGCCGGCGGGTGGCGCAGACGCTCCAGCAGTCCCTGCTGCCGCCGGTGCTGCCCGTGGTGGACGGGATCGGCTTCGCCGCCGAGTACGTCCCGACCGGCTACGACGCCGAGGTGGGCGGCGACTTCTACGACGTGGTGCCGCTGCTCGACGGCCGCTGGCTGGTGGTCATCGGGGACGTCTCGGGCAAGGGCGTCCAGGCGGCCGCGGTCACCGGGCTGGTCCGGGATGTGATCCGGGTGCTGGTCGGCGACGGCAAACCGTTGCCGGAGGCGCTGGCCCGGCTCAACGAGACGCTGGTCGAGCGGGGCGGCGGCCGGTACTGCACATTGGCCCTGGCGGCGGTCGGGCCCGGTGTCGGCGATCGGCTGGACGTCTCGCTGCACCTCGCCGGGCACGACCGGCCGGTGCTGCTGGCCGCCGGTGGGGGCGCCGAATTCGTGGGCGCCGGAGGCACGGCGCTGGGGCTGCTCGACACGATCACCTCGCCGACGGCGGAGATCTCGCTCGCGCCGGGCGACTCCCTGATCTTCTACACCGACGGGGTCACCGAGCGGCGGCGCGGCCGGGAGCTGTTCGGCACCGACCGGCTGCGCGACGCGGCCGCGCCACTGGCCGGCTACTCGGCGGACGTGGTGGCCGCCCGGCTGCGCGCCGCCGCGATCAACTTCTCGGTCGAGCCGCCCCGGGACGACATCGCGATCCTGGTGCTCCGCAACGACGCGGTCTGACCGCCCACTACCGGCCCACCCCGCGGCGGCGCACTGGGTAGATTGACGGCCATGTCGAGTGTCGCGCAGGTCGCCCCGTACTCCCGGCCCGCGGTCCGGGCACTGATCGTCGGGCTGTTGGCGACCGTCGGCGCGTTCCTCGCCGTGCTGCTGCTGTATCTGGGCCGGATGGCGGGCGCGGGCGTCGGCCCGGCCGAGATGCTGACCGGCGCGTACGACCCCAAGGATCTGATTCCGTTCGGGATGCACGGGGCGAACCCGCTCTACTGGCTCTACGCCGTGGTGTCGGTGCTCTATCTGGTGGGCGCGTTCCTCGGGCCACCGCTCGCGCTCATCGCGGTGGCGCTGGTCGCCCGGGAGCGGGGGGCGCTGCCCCGGACGACGCGGACGCTCCTGCTGGTGGGCGCGGTGGGCACGGCGCTGGTGCTGGTGGCCCGCTTCACCCCGCCGCTGCTCGACATGCACCGGTGGTGGCTGGACTGACGACCGGCGACAGCGGGCCTGCCGGGGGTCACAGACCGCCGGGAAGGCGGCCGGGTGCGAGCCGGTGCTGCGGGTCGAGATGCTCCTT
This sequence comes from Micromonospora sp. CV4, assembly GCF_003667455.1. Classification (NCBI taxonomy): domain Bacteria; kingdom Bacillati; phylum Actinomycetota; class Actinomycetes; order Micromonosporales; family Micromonosporaceae; genus Micromonospora; species Micromonospora sp. CV4. The sequence goes on from NZ_RCVI01000229.1 coordinate 31,288, forward strand.
GGCGGCCCGCAGCCGGGCCAGGCCGGCCAGCTCGCCCCAGAGGTCGACGGCCTGCCGCACCGGCGCGGGGGCGGACACCACCACGCAGCGACCCTGCCGGGCCAGCAGCACCCCCCGGACGGCGGCCAGGATGGACGCCACCCGATCGGGGGCCAGCGCGCCGGGCAGCGCCGCGTGCACCACGCCCAGCCCTGCGGAGCCTCGCACCGGCACCGGCGCGCCGGCCGCGTCGCGCAGCGCGTAGACCGCGGCGTGCAGGTCGCTGATCGGCACCTCCAGGCGCAGCGCGGTGTCGCCCGGTGCGAACGGGTAGCGACGCCACCAGGGCGGCGCGGAGTGCGCGACGGTCGCCTCCCCGTGCAGCAGGCCGACCAGGCGCTCGGCGCGCTCCGTGACATCGGCCCGGCCGCCCTCGAGCAGCACCACCAGGCTGCCCGCCCGGGACGGGGCGCCGGACCGGCCGGACATCGACGGGTGGCGTTCCCGGGCGGTGGCGGCCGGGTGGCCGGGTG
>NZ_RCVI01000238.1:0-31735 GCF_003667455.1 Micromonospora sp. CV4
TGCCCGGCCCGGCGCAGCGCGCGGTGATAGCCGGCCGTGGGCGGCGCACCCGGGTCCGTCGGGCACGCGCCGATCGCGGCGATCCGCCGGCGGCCGGCGCGCAGCAGGTGCCCGACGGCGTCCTCGGCCGCCCCGGCCACGTCGACCGTCACCCGGTCGCAGTGCCCGTGTCGGGCCTCGCCGCCGACGAGCACGACGGGACGTCCCGCGGCGGCCAGCGCCTCGACCAATTCGGCCGGCGCGACGGGCGCGCTCACCAGCACCCCGTCCACCGGCATCGCCCGGGCGTCAGCCGGCGTCGGCGCTGCCCGCTCGTCGTCGGGCCCGGCCTGCTCGATGACGACCCGGTAGCCCCGGCTCCCGGCGGCGCGAACGACCTCACGCGCGAGATCGTCCGGGTAGGGCACGTCGCCGTCGGGCAGGACGAGGGCGAGCACACCGGTGCGGCCGGTCCGCAGGGTCCGGGCGGACACGTTCGGCCGGTAGCGCAGCTGGGCGACGGCGGTCTCGACCCGGTGGCGCACGTCCGGGCTCACGTGGGGGTAACCGTTGATCACGTTGGAGACGGTCTTCACCGACACGTCAGCGAGCCGTGCCACGTCCTTGAGCGTGGAAGCCACGACCCGCCCTCCCCCGAACAACGTCACACCACCAAAGTCATTTCGCTGGTGTAGTTCCGACCCTTGCAGGCGATTTCACACCTGTCAAGGCGCTACGGTGGTGTGAAAAGGAAGGGGGTGGTCGGTGGAGGACGACGCTGGGGTGCCGGCCGCCGTACGGCTCGTCCGGGACTTCGTGAACACCTTCGAGCCGCAGATCGACGACGAGATGTTGACCAGCCCCGACCGGTTGCGCGACTGGTTCGTCGAACGGAACCTGCTGGCGCAGGACACGTACCTCGGGCCGGCGGACCTCGACGTGGCAGTGACGGTCCGGGAGGGGCTGCGCGCCGTACTGCTCGGTCACGCCGGTCACCACGGCGACCCGGCGGCGATCGACCAGCTCAACCGAGCCCTGGCCGGCGCGCCCGTCGCGCTGCGCTTCGCCGACGACGGCCACCGCCTGGTCGCCGCCGGGGCCGCGCCCCTGGACCGGGCGCTGGCGGGGCTGGTCGACGCGATCCGCGTGTGCGGCGAGGACGGCACCTGGCCGCGGCTCAAGGTCTGCGCCCGCGACACCTGCCGCTGGGCCTACTACGACGCCTCCCGCAACCAGGCCCGCCGCTGGTGCTCCATGGCCGGCTGCGGCAACTACATCAAGATGAAGCGGGCGTACGCCGTGCGCACCGGCCGCACCCGGGCGGCCTCCGACGGCGGGCGCTGACCGGGCTCGCGCCCGTACCGCCGCCTACTCAGCCAGTCGGGAGATCGACGGAGCGCAGGTCGGGGCGCCGGCGATGGTCGACCGATCCGTCAGAGCGGGCCGGGACGGGTCTGCTCCAGCGGCAACGGGACCTGGAGGAACGTGGTGCCGCGCAGGTCCAGCCACGCCCGGTCGGGCCCCCGGACCAGCCGCAGCATCACCTCTTCACACGACGGACAGCGCGCGACCAGGCCCGGGGCGTGCGAGAAGACGTGCAGGCTGGCCATCGAGCCGGTCATTCCGCAGTTCTCGCAGCGGCCCATCGCGGTGCTCAGGTCGACGGCGAACAGCTCGCGCAGCGGGCCGTCGAGCATGTTGCCGTCCAGGTACGACATCTCGGTCATCGGGTCTCCTCGACGTTGCGTGGCGGGCGGGGGCGGTCAGCCGGTGGGGCCGAAGCGTTCGGTCTTCACCCGCCGCGACGGGTGGCCCAGCCCCACCAGCAGGTCGGCCACGGCCTCCACGAACCCGGTCGGGCCGCACACGTAGGTGAGCGGTTCCAGGTCCGGCGGCCAGCCGTGGGTGTTGACGTCGGCCAGCCCGATCCGGTGCGGCTCACCACGCCACCCCTCGGGCGCCTCGCGGGTGTACACGTACGCCACGTCCAGCCCGAAGTCGTCGCGGACCCGGCGGCGCAGCTCGTCGCCGTAGATCACGTCGTCGGGCGTACGCACCGAGTAGAGCAGCCGGAACGGCACCTTGCTGCCGGTCTCCCGGCGAGCCCGGATCATCGCCATCAGCGGCACGATGCCGGAACCGCCGGCGAGCAGCTGCACCGGCGCGGTCTCCTCCGGCCGCCAGATGAACCAGCCGCCGAGCGGGCCGCGGACCTCCACCGGGTCGCCCGCGCCGTAGACGTCGATCAGGTACGGCGACACCTCGCCGTCCGGCACCCGCTGCACGGTCACCTCGATGCGCGGGCCACCCGGACCGTCCACCACGGGCCCGGCCACCGAGTACGACCGGGCGGCCTGGTACCCGTCCGGGGCGGTCAGCCGCAGGTCGACGTGCTGCCCGGGCAGGTGCCCCGGCCAGTCCGGCACCTCCAGCACCAGGGTCTGCGCGCTCGGTGTCTCCACCCGGCGCTCCACCAGCCGGCCGACCTGCCAGCGGATCGGAGCCCGCGCCGGGGTGCCCGTCGCGACCGCGCGCTCAGTCACCCTGATACCGCTGCTCGCGCCACGGGTCGCCGTAGTCGTGGTACCCGGCGGTCTCCCAGAACCCCGGCTCGTCCATCGTCTTGAGCCGGATGCCGCGCACCCACTTGGCGGACTTCCAGAAGTAGAGGTGCGGCACCAGCAGCCGTGCCGGCCCGCCGTGCTCGGGCGCCAGCGGCGCGCCGTCGAAGGTGTGCGCCACCCAGGCCCGGCCGCCGCGCAGGTCGTCCAGCGGCAGGTTGGTGGTGTACCCGCCGTACGAGTGTGCGAGCGCGAAATGCGCCCCGGTGTCCACGCCGTCGAGCAGGGTGTCCAGTGAGACGCCCTGCCAGGTGGTGCCGAGCTTGGACCAGTGGGTGACGCAGTGGATGTCCACCATCGGCGTCTCCTGCGGCAGCGCCATCAGCTCCTGCCACGACCACCGGTGCTCGGTGCCGTTCTCGGCGGCGATGACGAACTCCCAGGTGTCCAGCGACACCCGGGGCGTCGGGCCGGCCGAGAGCACCGGGAAGTCCTCGGTCAGGTACTGCCCGGGTGGCAGGGCCGGCTCCTGTGTTCGGGGCCGACCCTGAAAGCCCGGTGACACGATTCCCATTGCACAGTCGTACCACCCGCGCCGGCCGGGGCGGGAGCTTTCCCGCGTACCTCCTCGTCGCCCCGGCGCGGCGCGGTCAGCGCCGCTCCGCGACCACCTCGCGCTCCTCGGGCTGACCGCCCCGAGTGGCGCGCAGGCTGGTCAGCGTGACCACCACCAGCACTCCGATGATCACACCGAGCGAGGCGAGAGTGGGGATCTGCGGCACGCTCTCCCAGATTCCGTGCGCCCAGTGCAGGCCCAGCTTGAGCCCGATGAACGCCAGGATGATGGCCAGGCCGTAGCTGAGGTGCACCAGCCGGCTCAGCGCCGCGTGCAGGACGAAGTAGAGCGCGCGCAGACCGAGCAGGGCGAACGCGTTGGTGGCGAAGACGAGGTACGGGTCCTCGGTGATGCCGTAGACCGCCGGCACCGAGTCGACCGCGAAGACCACGTCGGTGGCCAGCACCGCGACCACCACCAGGGCGAACGGGGTGAGCGCCCGCTTCGCGCCCTGCCGGACGGTCATCCGGGTGCCGTGGTACTCGTCGACCACCGGCATGAACCTGCGCAGCACCCGCACCGAGCGCATCTTGTTGATGTCGACCTCCTGCTGATGCCCGGAGAGGGCGTCGCGGAGCAGCTTCACCGCAGTGGCGATGAGGATGATCGCGAAGAGCAGGAAGGCGAAGTCGAGGGTCTGCAACGCCGCCGCACCGAGGGCGATGAAGACCGCCCGCAGCACCAGCGCGCCGGCGATGCCGTAGAGCAGCACCCGCTGGGCGAGCACCGCCGGCACCGCGAACGCGGCCAGCAGCAGCATGAAGACGAAGAGGTTGTCGACCGAGAGCGACTTCTCCACCAGGTAGCCGGTGAGGTACTGCACGCCCAACTCGGAGCCGTAGCGGGCCCAGATCCAGCCGCCGAACGCCAGCGGCAGGGCGATGTAGAACGCCGACCAGCCGATCGCCTCCCGCATCGACACCTCGTGCGGGCGGCGGGTGACCAGGAAGTCCAGCACCAGCAGCAGCAGTACGCCGGCGATGGTCACCGCCCACAGCGTGGGCGTGCCCACCGACGACAACTCACCGGCAGCGGACAGGTACGACACTTCGGTCATGGGGCCTCCTCGAACACCGTGTCATGTTCGAGGTCTCCTTCACCCATCAACAGCTGGGCAACCACCCGAGGCGCGCCGGGCGCGCCGTACTGACCGGAATGGTTCGTGGGAAGTACTCCCCTCGCAGGACAAGGTTAGGCCAGGCTCAATCTCGACGCCAAGCGGGACGTCGATGGTTGCCCTGATCAATCGCTGTGTACCGCCCGGGTGGAGCGCGGTCAGCCGCGCCGCAACGTCGCTCCCGGGGCCATCGCCGGCTCGACGAGCTGCCGGTAGTCGCGCGGCAGTTGGGTCGCCACGTCGTCGAACTCCCCGCCGCTGATCGCCTCGCGCAGGGTGGTGAAGACCGCCCGGACGGCATCGCGGGCCACGGGCTCCTCCACGTCGGCGCGCAACGCCACCCGGGCCACGAACTCGGTCGCCCCGAAGCGGTCCGCCTGCTCGGTACGCGGGCTCGGCTTCAACACCAGTTGCAGCGGCTTGGGCAGCTGGGCGGCCAGATCCAGCACCTCGCCGCCGGTCAGCCGCTCGGCGAACGTCTCCAGCACGGCCCGGGTCAACTCGACCGCGCGCTCCGACGGCGCCCGGGTGCGCTGGGAAACCTGGTCGATGAAGGTGTCGTAGTTCATCGCGTACCCCCTCGGGCTGGCGTTCGGCCTCGGGCTGGCGTTCGGCGTCGGCCGCGGGTACCCGCGGCAGCCCGGGGGAAACGGCAGCTGATTCGACCGTTGACCCGGGCGTGACCGGGAGGCGAGCGGGTAACCGCCGCCCGTCGTGACCACATCGATGTCCCGAGGGAGCCCCTGCCATGGCGAGCTACGCCGACGTCCTGCAGTACCTGTCGAGCCTGGACTACCCGGCCGAGAAGGACGACGTGGTCCGCGAGGCCGAGCGGGAGGGTGCCCCGCCGGACGTGCTGAAGGCGTTGCGCGCCCTCCCGCCGGTGGACTACGCGAACGGCACCGAGGTGGCCCGGTCGGCCGGCATCGAGGCGGCCCCGGAGGTGGGCCCTTCGCAGCGCGCCGCGCAGGCCCGGGACAAGCACAACCGTGTCTCGCAGCACCTGCGTGGCATCTGACCCCACAGTCGTGACCGCCCGGGTGCTGGGGCAGCGCGGATGACCCGCGCGCGTCAGCTGCCCCGGGCGCCGGACGGGCACACCCCGGCCGCGTTGCAGCTCGTCCTGGTGGGGGTGGTGGGCATCGTCGTCGGCGGCATCGTCGCCGCGCTGTGGTCCTGGCCGCTCGCCCCGCTGGTCGGCTGGGACGCGGCCGCGCTGAGCTGGCTGTGGCTGGTCTGGCGCAAGCTCTGGCCGCTGGACGCCGCACAGACCTCGCGGGTCGCCTCGTACGAGGACCCCAACCGGGCCGTCCGTGATCTGGTGCTGCTGATCGCCTGCGTGGCCAGCCTGCTGGCGGTGGGGCTGGTGCTGGCCAGCGCCCACTCCACGCCGCCCGGGCTGCGCCGGGAGGTGTCCGGCGGGCTGGGCGTGCTCAGTGTGGTGCTCTCCTGGCTGGTGGTGCACACCGTGTTCGGCGCCCGGTACGCCCGGATCTACTACACCGGCCCGGACGGTGGCGTGAACTTCAACCAGCCCGAGCCGCCCCGGTACTCCGACTTCGCCTACATGACGTTCACCATCGGGACGACGTTCCAGGTCTCCGACACGAACCTGACCAGCAACGAGATGCGTCGCGCGGTGCTGCGGCACTCGATGGTGTCGTACCTGTTCGGCGCGTTCATCATCGCCGTCACGGTGAACCTGCTGGCGGGGCTGGCCCGCTGAGACGCCGGGACAGGCGGGCGCCCCGGGGCCACGAACCGCGACCGGGGGCGCCACGCAAACCTGCCCAGGCGGTGAGTCGCGTCCGAACCGGAGGCGATCACCAGGCGGTGGATGGGCGCTCGAACCGAGCGGCCAGCACTGCCGGGTACAACCATACGACAGAACATCCTCCGTACGGTCAGTTTTTGCCGAACTGTGGGCCAGGGCACGTCATGGTCAACTGGTCAGCTCCGCGTACCGGTGCTCCAGGTCCACCCGCGCCAGCGCCCCCACCAGCCAGGCCAGCCGCTCCGACTCACCGCTGCCGGCCAACCCGGCCAGGTCGTCGGCGGACCGGCCGAGCCCGAGCCGGCGGGCCGCGGCCAACGCCCGCCGGTCGGCCACCGGGGCGACCTCCCGCCACAGCGCCTGCGCCTCGCGGAGGAACAGGTCGACCACCTGGTCGTCCACCCCGGGCAGCTCCGCGAGGAGCTTGCGCTCCCTCGTCGGGTCGTGGTGCGCCAACGCGCGCAGTCGGCGCAGGTCACCCCGGTACCGCTCGACGACCGTACGAGCCAGGTCGCCCAGCACGTCGGCCAACGCGTCCACGTCGCCGCGCTGGCCGCTGTCGCGCAGCACCCGCACCCGGTCCTGATGCAGCGAACGCGCCAACCGGGCAGCGCTGTCCCACCCCTCGTCGCGCAACGCCCCCGCGCCGTCCACCGCCCGACGGAAATCACCCCGTCGGGCGAGCAGCACCGCGAGGTAGAGCACCTGAAAGAGGCTCGCCGGGTTGTTCGTGACCCGGAAGCCGTACTGCTCGGCGAAGCCCCGTCCGCTGCCGGCGAGCCGGCGGGCCAGGCGCTTACGGTCCTCCACCGGAGTGATCAAAGTGGTCGCCATGCCGGCGACTACCCACGCCGACGTCGGTCACACGCCGGGGCTGCGCCGAGCGGGCCTGGCCTCAGCCGTGCAGGCCGCCCGTGCGGTCGCGGGCCTTGAGTCGGGTGGTGGGCAGGTCGGGCGCCGGCAGCGGCGGCGCCGGATCGTCGGCGACCACGCCGAAGCGTCGCCCGGCCATCCAGTCCTCCCGGGCCTGGACGACCTCCTCGTGCGAGCGGCCGACGAAGTTCCACCACATCACCAGCGGCTCGTCGAACGGCGTACCGCCCAGCAGCAGCAACCGGGCCCCGGCCCCGCCGCGTACGGTCAGCTCGCGCCGATTCGAGCCCAGGTAGAGCAGCGCGCCGGGTTCGAACCCGACACCGGCCGCCTCGGCGGAACCGGACATCGCCAGCAGCGCGTACTCGAAATCGGGTCGCAGCGGCAGCGTCGTCGGCCCGGTGCCGGTCAGCTCCAGCTGCACGCCGACCAGCGGGGTGTGCACCACCGCCGGGGATCGCTGTCCGGCGAACTCACCGACCAGCAGCGTCAGGTCCAGATCGCCGTCGCGCCAGCGCGGCAGGTCCGCGTGGTGCGCGAAGTCCGCCGCTCCGGCTCGCGCCGGGTCCGGCAGCGCCACCCAGAGCTGCACGCCGTGCATCACCGGCGGATGGGTTTCCGGCGACCGCTCGGAGTGGGCGATGCCGTGCCCGGAGGTCATCACGTTCAGCTGACCGGGCCGGATCGGCTGGATGTTGCCCAGGCTGTCCCGGTGCAGGATCTCGCCCTCCAGCAGCCAGGTCACCGTCTGCAGGCCGGTGTGCGGATGCGGCGGCACCTCCATGCCGGGGCGCTGCTCCACGTCGTCCGGGCCGAAATGGTCCACGAAGCACCACGCGCCGACCATCCGGCGGGGGCGCTGCGGCAACAGCCGGCGGACGGTCGTGTAACGGCCCAGCGGCACGTCGTGGCCGGGCAGCAGCACGCTGCCGGGATCGACGTCGGCCACACCGGGCGGTCGGGTCTCCGCCAGCATCGATTCAGTACGCTCCACCGCCCGACTGTACGCTCGCGCCCACCCGCGTCCGCGGCGCTTCCCGCACCGGGTGGCTCGGTTCACCGGGTGCTGGCGCCCACCGTCACACTGCTGACTCCCGCCACCAGGTCGAGGTAGAGCCGGTCCGCCGACCGGTCCCACCCCGGTGTGTCCACCAGCGTGCCGGCGGCCACCCCGGCCCAGCGCGCGTCGCGCAGCACCACCGAGGCGGCACCTGCTCCCGCACGGACCCGTACCGGCGGCTCACCGGGCACCCGGACGTCGAGTTGGCTGGCCCCACCGGTCAGCCGGACCGTCATGGTGCCAATGACGGGTGGCAGGAGCAGTCCGGTGTGGGCCGAACCGCCAGCGAGCTCCAACCCCAGCAGGCGGGCGTGGGTCAGGTCCAGCACCTGACTGCTCACGCCCCCGGCCAGGTGGAGACGCAAGCTGGTCCTCTCGTTGAGCAGAACCCGCACCGCCCGCACCCCGGACGAACCGGTGGCCCCCACGTTCAGCCGTACCGTCTCGCCCTGCACCGTCGGCTGAGCCGTCACGCCCGAGTCGGCCGGACTGCTGATCCGGTACAGGTCGTCACCCAGGTCGACCACCCGCAGCTCGAACGAGGAGAGTCCGTCCGCGAGCACAAAGGTGGCCCGCTGCCGCCCCGCCAACGGCGCTCTCACCGTCTCCCCGGCGCCTGCCGCGCGGTCGCCGCCCGGCCCGCCGCCGCCCTTGTCGGTGTCGGCCGCGCCAGCCCGAGAGCCGGCGTCCGATCCGGCATCGTCCGGTCGACCAGCGTCGGGTTGGAAGCTGCCGGGGCGGACATGATCCGGGAACGCGCCGTCGGACCGGGTGCCGTCGGGGCGAGTGCCGTCCGGCCTGGTGCCGTCGGGGCGGGTGCCGTCCGGGCGGGTGACGTCGGGGCGGGCATCGTCGGGTGCGCTGGAGTAGGACATCCCGAGGCGGTGCGGATCGGCAATGATCACGACCACCGCGGCGGCGCCGAGGATCAGCACGACGGCCGTGGCGGCCAGCAACATCCGAGTGCCGATGGACCAGCTCCGACGTGGGGTGGCATCACCCGTCGGTTCTGGCTCCGGCTCCGGCTCTGGCTCCGGCTGGTGATCCGTGCCCTGCCCCACTGCGGCCATGCCCTTGTCCCTCCGCCGGTCCCCTCCCGTGGGTACGTACCCGCCCACCATTCGGATCACTCAGCGCTGACGCTCCGCTGCCGTGCGTCGCCAATCGTGGACATGCCGCTGGCCGGCACCCCAGGTTCGGGGTGCCGGCCAGCGGTCGATCGGTGTTCTGCTGTCGTGCCTCTGCTGTCGTGCGGTGGGTCAGCTGTTCCAGTACTGGGCGACCAGGTCAGCAGCCTGCTGCTCCCACTGGGCGTAGGCATCCGGGTACGCCGAGACCTGCACAGTCTGCGCGGCGTCGGTCAACGCCATGTCCTGCCAACCGTCAACCTGCTTGAGGCCCTTGAGGAACGCGGTCGTCGAGTACTCCGGATCGGTGATCTGCTCCGGCGTACCCCAACCCGAGCTCGGGCGCTGCTGGAACAGGCCCAGCGAGTCATGGTCGTTCATGTCGCCGAGGTGGCCCAGGTTCTCCAGCTTCGACTCCTGCAGACTCGTGGCGATCGAGATCACCGCAGCCCGCTCCGGCAGACCAGCCTTCTTCGTCGCGGCGATGATCGCCTTCACGTTCGCGGTCTGCTCATCGTTCAGGTCGATGTGCGACTGCGCGCCCTGCACACCATGCGGGATCAGCTTGCCCATATCCGGCTTGTCCGCCTGCACCGCCACCGCAACCGGCTTCGCATCCACCGCCGGAGCACCAGCGTGAGCGATCGGACCAGCGAACACACCACCGGCGAACGCCAGACCAGCAACGGACAGCACGCTCTTACGAATGATCGTGTTCATGAGGGTTGGCTCCTTCGGGGGGTAGACACCCCACACGCGCCTAGTTCCGGGGAACGGCACGCGGGGTGCAAGCACCTCGTCCGGCGCTCTCATACACGGGGGAAAGTCTTGAAGGTCGGCGGCCTACGGGCGGGGGCTCGTGGCGCCGGGTCTGTGTGTAACGACCGCCGGGCCGGGGTCATTCCGGGGTCGGCCCATCCATCGGCACCCCGTGCAAGCGGCTGCTGGTGCGGTCGGTCGGTCGGGGGTCTGCAACGACCGCGCACCCGCGGGCATTCCTACCCGGCCTCGCTGTCATCCCAGCCCCGAGGGGTGGAGGTGACCTGGCGGTGGTGCTGCGATCGTCAGGGTGTGTAACGACCCCGGGCCCGCCACGATTCCAGCCCACGGGCGCACCCGACCACCGTCAAACCATCCCATACCGGACAGGCTGGATCGGACTCGCCGGACGGTGCAGCGCCGAAGAGCCCGGCATGGGGGTTGATCGACTCGGTATCGCCGATATCGGGGCATCCGCAAGCCCCGGACACCGCAACATCCCCGATATCGAGTCGATCACCCCCGAAGACGCACTCCCCGGGCGATCCCGGGGCGAGGTCGTCAACGAGCCCGATACCTCAGAGGCATATTTATGACTCACAGGTATACCGCTCACCACAGCCACCGCCCCGAGGCCGGCCGAGGCCGCATTTCCCCAAGACCGGAACAGGCCGCCACTTGCCGGACCGCGCGGCACCGGGGATCGGGCAAGCCGACAATCAGGCGGACCGGCGATCGGGCGGACCGACAATCAGGCGGACCGGCGATCGGGCGGACCGGCGATCGGGCGGACCGGCAATCGGGCGGACCGGCAATCGGGGGGACCGGCAATCGGCTGGCCGGGATCGCGCACGCCGCCAACCGTGGGGCCGGTGCTCGGGGCGCCGGTGATCGGGGGCGCCGGCAAGCGGGGGGCGGCAAGCGAGGGCCGATGATCGCGCGGACCCGGCGAGCCGCTTTGCTGACCCCTGGCAGGGATCGGCGGACGGCCACCACCGACGGGGTGGGGCCCGCCGTGCCCGGCGCAGGGATCAAGCCTGACCGCCCGGAGCCGGGCGCGGCGGGCCCCACCCGTCCCACGCGAACCCGGCAGCGCAGGTCAAGGGGCAAACCAGGCAGAACCCCGTTCAGCCAACGAGACGGGAGCGAACCTTCGCGGCGCAGGAATCCAACACCGACCGGGCATCCAGCCCCAGACTCTCGATCGCCACCAACGCCGTGAAGGCGACGTCAGCCAACTCCGCTGCCACGTCCTCGCGGGTGTGCGTGACGCCCTTGCGCGGGTTCTGCCCGAGCAGACCGATCCAGGCCGCCGACGCCTCCCCCGCTTCCTCGGTCACCTTGAGGATGCGACAGGTCAGTTCCGTCTGCCCGGTGCCGTTCGCAGCGTCCAACCAGCCGCGCGACGCCCGGGCCGCCTCCCAGATCGACTCGTCCACGGCCACCAGTCAACCCGACCCACCCGCCGCGCCATGCAGCCGGGGCGGGCGTGGGGTGGAGGCGTCGGCGCGAGGACTGGCCGATGAGCGGTGAACCGGACGAGGGCGGTGGGCCGTACTCCGGGGCGGCCGGTGGGTCGCGCCGGCACGGTGGCGGCAACGATGCCGCCGATACGGAAGGGACGTGCCGGTCATGCCGGAGACCGTCGAGACGGTGTTCGCCAGTGTGGTTGCCCGCAATCCGGGCGAGCCGGAGTTCCACCAGGCCGTGCGGGAGGTGCTGGAGAGCATTGGTCCGGCGCTGGCCCGGCACCCCGAGTACGCCGAGGCGCGGATCATCGAGCGGGTCTGCGAACCGGAACGGCAGGTTATCTTCCGGGTGCCGTGGGAGGACGACCGTGGGCGGGTTCGGGTCAACCGCGGCTTCCGGGTGGAGTTCAACAGCGCGCTCGGCCCGTTCAAGGGCGGGCTGCGCTTTCACCCGTCGGTCTACCTGGGCATCGTGAAGTTCCTCGGTTTCGAGCAGATCTTCAAGAACGCGTTGACCGGCCTGCCGATCGGCGGCGGGAAGGGCGGCGCGGACTTCGACCCGAAAGGACGCTCGGACCGTGAGGTGATGCGCTTCTGCCAGAGCTTCATGACTGAGCTGCACCGGCACATCGGCGCGCAGACCGACGTGCCGGCCGGGGACATCGGGGTGGGCAGCCGGGAGATCGGCTACCTGTTCGGCCAGTACAAACGGATCACCAACCGCTACGAGTCCGGTGTGCTCACCGGCAAGGGCCTGGCGTACGGGGGTGCGCAGGCGCGCCGGGAGGCGACCGGCTACGGGGCGGTGTTCTTCGCCGAGGAGATGTTGCGGCAGAGCGGCGACAGCCTGGAGGGCAAGCGGGTCGTCGTCTCCGGCTCGGGCAACGTGGCGATCTACGCGATCGAGAAGGCGCACCAGCTCGGCGGGACCGTGGTGGCGTGCTCGGACTCCGACGGGTACCTGCTCGACGAAAAAGGCATCGACCTGGAGTTGCTGCGGGAGCTGAAGGAGGAGCGCCGGGGCCGGCTCGACGACTACCTGCGGCACGTGCCGCACGCGGTGGCCGTGCCCGACCGTACCGTCTGGGAGGTGCCCTGCGACCTGGCCCTGCCGTGCGCGACGCAGAACGAGATCGGCGGCGCGGAGGCCGCGGCGCTGGTGGCCGGCGGCTGCGTGGCGGTGGTCGAGGGCGCGAACATGCCGACGACGCCGGAGGCGGTGCGGATCCTCGGCCGGGCCGGCGTGCGGTTCGCCCCAGGCAAGGCGGCCAACGCCGGCGGGGTGGCGGTGAGCGCGCTGGAGATGCAGCAGAACGCGAGCCGGGACTCGTGGACGTTCGCCCAGTCGGAGCAGCGGCTGCGGGAGACCATGCGGGACATCCATGCCCGCTGCTGGAGCACCGCCGAGGAGTACGGGCTGCCCGGCGACTACGTGGCCGGGGCGAACATCAACGGGTTCCGCCGGGTGGCGGAGGCGATGCTGGCGCACGGTCTGGTCTGACCGGCCGGACAGTCGGGCCTGACCGACCGGTCAGCGCAGCCATTGACTCTGGTCGACGGCAGTCCTAGGTTCAGGACGCTACCGGCCGGTAGGCAACCGTCCCGCCTGGTCGCCCACGGGCGACATCCGTCCGATGGGGAGCATCGATGCTGTCCTCACCCGTTCGCACCCTCCGCCGCCTGCTCGCCGCCACCGCGACACTGACCCTGGCGGTCGGGTTGGCCGGCGCCGCGCCAGCCAGCGCCACCGCCGACCGCGACCCGGGTGGCGGTCAGCCGCTACCCGGGTACACCATCGAGAACCCGCCGCTGGCGCCGCTGGTCGTGGCCGGCAAGCCGACGACGGTACGTCAGGGCGTGCACCGCCACGCCGGGTACATCATCGAGGTCCCCGACCGGTGGAACGGTGACCTGGTGCTGTGGGCGCACGGCTACCGCGGCCAGGGCACGGTGCTCTCCCCCGAGCAACCCGGCTTCGGGCTGCGCCAGCGGCTGCTGGAGCAGGGGTACGCCTGGGCGTCGTCCTCGTACGACCGCAACGGCTTCCACATCCGCTCCGGAGTGCTGGGCACGAAGGAACTGGCCGACCACTTCGGACGGACGGTCCGTCGGCCGCACCACACCTACCTGGCGGGGGTGTCGATGGGCGGGTACGTCATCGGCCGCTCGCTGGAGCAGTACCCCGGCTACTACGACGGCGCGCTGCCCATGTGCGGGGTGCTCGGCGACCAGACGCTGCTCGACTTCTACCTCGACTACAACCTGGTCGCGCAGGCGCTCTCCGGGGTGCCGGCCTACCCCACGCCGGCCGACTACCTGACCAACGCCGTACCCCGGATACAGGTGGCGCTCGGCCTCGCCGGGCTCACCCCCACCGGGCCGGACACCACCAACGACCGGGGTAAGCAGCTGCGGGCGATCACGGTGAACCGTTCGGGCGGACCGAGGCCCGGCGCGGACGCCGCGTTCGCCGTGTGGAAGGACTTTCTCTTCTCGATCAGCGTGACCAGCGGCGGCGACTCCCCTGCCGAGCGGCCCGGTCAGCTCTCCACCAACCTGCTCACCCGCTACACCCCGAACAGCCCGGTCAACGTCAACGCCGCCGTGCGGCGGGTCGCCCCGGAGAACGTCTGGCAGCGAATCCTGCCGACGCTGACCGAGGTGCCGCGGATCGCCGGCCGTCCGACCGCGCCGGTGCTCAGCCTGCACGGCCTTGGTGACCTGTTCGTGCCGTTCAGCATGGAGCAGGCGTACGCAACCGATGTGGCGCGCAACGGTCGCGGCCGGCTGGTGGTGCAGCGGGCCATCCGGGCCACGCAGCACTGCGAGTTCACCCCGGCCGAGGCCGGCGCCGCCTGGGACGACCTGGTGTCCTGGGTACGCACCGGCGCCCGCCCCGCCGGCGACACGGTGACCGACCCGGCGGTGGTCGCGCGTCCCGACTACGGCTGCCGGTTCAGCGACCGGGCCGCGTACGCCGCCGGGATCGGCACCCGGCGCCTCTACCCGGCCTGCTGAGGTACCCGAACACGACGACGCCGGCCGGCCCCCTGTTCGGGAGCCGGCCGGCGTCGTGTGTGCGGGTGTCACCAGAGCTGCTGGACGATGTCCGCCGCCTGCTCCTCCCACTGCGCGTACGCGTACGGGAAGGCGGAGACCTGGACGGTCTGCGCCGCGGTGGTCAGCGGCAGGTCCTGCCAGCCGCCCACGTTCTTCAGCGCGCTGAAGAACGCCGTGGCGGAGTACTCCGGGTCGGTGATCTGGTCGGGCGTACCCCAACCGGACGACGGGCGCTGCTGGAACAGGCCCTGCGAGTCGTGGTCGTTGTACGCGCCGAGGTGGCCGAGGTTGTACAGCTTCGACTCCTGCAACGAGGTGGCGACGCCGATCACCGCGCCACGGTCGCCGACGCCGGTCTTCTTGGCCGCGTCGACGATGGCCCGGGCGTTGGCCAGCTGCGCGTCGTCGAGCGGGATGCGCGACTGGGCGCCCTCGATGCCGTGCGGAATGAGCTTCTCGCGGCTCGGCTTGCCAGCCGGGGGCTTGCCGGTGGCGGAGCCGGTGGTCAGCCCGGATTCGACGGGCTGGTCCTCCTGGCGTGCCGTGGTGGCGGCCTTTCCGGTGGCGAGGTCGATGGCGGCGACGGCGCCCTGGTGCGGCCCGGAGGTGACCGGGGCGGCGGCCGCCGTCGGCGCGAGTGCCAGGCCACCGAGGGCGGCCACACCCACAACGCTCAGCGCGGTCTTGCGGTACGAGTCCTTAGCGATGGCGGGGAGCCATCGAGTGAAGTCGACCTTCACGATGGTTGCCCTTTCGATCGTGCGGAGCGCTCCGGGGTGAACGCTCCTCGGGAGATGACCGCGGAAAGGGTTTGGGCTCCGGCGGTACGGGGGACACAACCAGGTTCACCTGTCGGGCATTCCGGAAATGCCGGAGGGCTGGCTCGGTGCGGTCCCGGTCACGGCGCAGGTCGGACATGGGGGTGCTGCCGACATCAGGCCGGACAGCCGTGACGGATGGTGTTTTCGGAACCCGGCGGCAACCGTCCGAACGCCAGCCTTTGCTCTGCTTACCTATACGCACCGGCCACGTTCCGTGACCACGGTGAGAGACCTCCGTGGCTGACGGAAAGGGCATATTCGCAGCTCACGGGACGTGGTGCGTAGAGGTAAGCAGAGCAAAGGGGCCATGCACGGTGATGGGGAGGCCGGCAGCTAGCGGTTTGTCGCTACGGTGAGTGGGCGTCTAAGCCAGCACGGTGGGTGAGGTTGCCGTCCGGCTCGCCTTGGCGGACGAGAACGTGCCAGGGCTGTGTGAGGCGCTGGAGGGTCTCCGCGGCCGGGCCCCCGTTCCGCCCACTGCCCGACTCAGTTGTCGCCGTCACCTTCGGACTCCGCATGCCCCGTCCCGACACCCTCGTCCGGAGTGAGCAGTTCCTGGAAGATGGTGATCTGGAGGTCGGCTGGGGCGTCAAGGCGGGAGTTGAGCGACTGCCACGGCGTACGCGTCGGCGGCGCGATCTCGCTCGCACCGGCAGCCACCAGTCGGGCGGTGGTCGCCTCCGTGTCGTCCACCTCGAAGGCCACCCGGATGCGCGGCGCGACCTGCCGGCCCACCTCGACCTCGTCGATCATGCGCTTCTGCGCCGGGTTGGCGATCTCCAGGGTGGCGCGGCCGGCGTCCAGGATCACCACCCGGGCGTCCCCGTCGCCGCTGAACGCCGCCTCCTCGCGGAGGCCGAGCGCGTCGCGGAAGAACGCGACGGCGGCCTCGTGGTCGGCGGCCTCCACCACCAGGCGCAGCTGACGGACGACGGGTACGGGGTGTTCGGCGGCCATGAGCAGGATCTTAGTGCCGGCGTGATCCGGTTAGATTGGACCGTCCGGAAGGGAGCCACCATGGCCCGTGCCCAGCGCGAAGATGCGTACCTGTTGCGGCCGGTCGGGCGGGTCGTCTCGCCACTGACCGACGCGGCGAGTGCGCCGAAGCAGGGCGACGAGGGCGCGCCGGATGCCTGGCTGGTGTTCGACGCGCAGGTCGAGCGGGCCGTGCGCGACGTACCGGTCGGCGCGGAACTGCTGGTGCTGACCTGGTTGGACCGGGCCCGGCGGGACGTGCTGGCGGTGCACCCGCGCGGCGACGAGACGCGGCCGGAGACCGGCGTGTTCAGCACCCGCTCCCCGCACCGGCCCAACCCGATCGGACTGCACCGGGTGCGGGTGCTGGCGGTGGACGGGCTGCGCGTGCGGGTCGCCGACCTGGAGGCGCTGGACGGCACCCCGGTGCTCGACGTCAAGCCGGTGCTGGGCGCGGCCGACGAGCGCTGACGCGCCAGCCGGCCCCGGCGAGGCCAGAGCCGCGCCAGCGGGCCGGCGCAGCGCAGGCCGCGGTCGTGCCGACAGGCCGTCGCGCCGACAGCCCGCGGCCGGCTCAGTGGCCCCGGGCCAGCCACTCCTGAAGGTGCGGCGCCTCCGCGGCGATCGTGGTGTCGTCGCCGTGTCCGGTGTGCACGACCGTCTCCGGCGGCAGGGTGAGCAGCCGGGTCCGGATCGACCGGACGATGGTGTCGAAATCGCTGTACGAGCGGCCGGTGGCGCCCGGACCCCCCGCGAAGAGCGTGTCGCCGGTGAACACCACGCCCAGCTCCGGCGCGTGGAAGCTGCACGCGCCGGGGCTGTGGCCGGGGGTGTGCAGGACCCGCAGCGTGGTGCCGGCCACGTCGATGCTCTGCCCGTCGTGCAACTCGCCGTTGGGCGGCAGCTTGGGGTGGACCATGTCCCAGAGCACCCGGTCGGCGGTGTGCAGCAGCACCGGCGCGCCGGTGGCCTGGGCCAGCTCGGGCGCCACGCGAACGTGGTCGTCGTGCGCGTGGGTGGCCAGGATCGCCCGGACCCGCCGGTCACCCACCACGGCGAGGATCGCGGCCACGTCGTGCGGCGCGTCGAAGACGACGCACTCGGTGTCGTCGCCCAGCACCCAGACGTTGTTGTCCACGTCGAAGGTCTGCCCGTCGAGCGAAAACGTACCGGCGGTGACCGCGTGCTCGACCCGCGCGCTCACGGGAACACCACCACCGACCGGAGCACGTCGCCGTTGTGCATCCGGTCGAACGCGTTCTCGACCTGGTCCAGCGCGATCTCCTCGGTGACGAACGCGTCCAGGTCGAGCCGGCCCTGGAGATACAGCTCGGTGAGCATCGGGAAGTCCCGACTGGGCAGGCAGTCCCCGTACCAGCTGGACTTGAGGGCGCCGCCGCGGCCGAAGACGTCCAGCAGCGGCAGCTCGATCGTCATCTGCGGGGTCGGCACGCCCACCAGCACCACGGTGCCGGCCAGGTCCCGGGCGTAGAACGCCTGCTTCCACGTCTCGGGTCGACCCACGGCGTCGATCACCACGTCGGCGCCGAAGCCGCCGGTGGCGGCGCGGATCGCCTCGACCGGGTCGGTCTCGGAGGCGTTCACGGTGTGCGTGGCGCCGAACTTGCGCGCCCAGTCCAGCTTCCGGGAGTCGGTGTCCACGGCGACGATCGTCGTGGCGCCGGCGAGGGCCGCCCCGGCGACCGCCGCGTCGCCGACGCCACCGCAGCCGATCACCGCGACCGAGTCGCCGCGGGTGACGTTGCCGGTGTTCATGGCCGCGCCCAGACCCGCCATGACCCCGCAGCCGAGCAGTCCCACGGCGGCCGGTCGGGCGGCCGGGTCCACCTTGGTGCACTGTCCGGCGTGCACGAGGGTCTTCTCGGCGAACGCGCCGATGCCCAGGGCCGGTGCGAGTTCGGTGCCGTCGGTGAGGGTCATCCGCTGACGGGCGTTGTGGGTGTTGAAGCAGTACCAGGGGCGGCCACGGCGACAGGCCCGACACACCCCGCAGACCGCCCGCCAGTTGAGCACCACGAAGTCACCCGGGGCGACGTCGGTGACGCCCTCCCCCACCTGCTCGACGATGCCCGCCGCCTCGTGGCCGAGCAGGAACGGGTAGTCGTCGTTGATGCCACCCTCGCGGTAGTGCAGGTCGGTGTGGCAGACCCCGCAGGACTGGATCCGGACGATCGCCTCACCGGGACCGGGATCGGGCACCACGATGGTGGTGACCTCGACCGGCGCGCCCTTGCTGCGGGAGATGACTCCCCGGACTTCCTGGCTCACTTCGCCTCCTGCTGGTGATCTGCGGCGGGGCCGGGTGCCGGGCCGGCGGGTGACCGGGGCCCGGGGGTGAGCCCCTCGCGAACCTACCGCGATCACCACGGCCGGCCCAGTCGGCCCAACGGGTTATCGCCGGCTGCGGCGGGTACGCGGGCCGCATTCGGACCACCGGCCACCAGGAGTGATCATGAAACTGGCGCATCTGCCACTGCGGGTCAGCATCGGCGCGTTCATCCTCAACTCTGGTCTGAGCAAGCGCAATCTGGAAGGCGGCGCAGCCGAGGGCATGCACGGGATGGCGGTCGCGGCCATGCCGCAACTCGGCCAGCTGGAGCCGGCGCGCTTCGCCAAGCTGCTGTCGTACTCCGAGATCGCCCTGGGGGCCGCGCTGCTCGCGCCGTTCGTCCCGGCCCCCCTGGCCGGGCTCGGTCTGACGGCCTTCGGCGCGGGCCTGATGCAGCTCTACCTGAAGACGCCGGGGATGCGGGAGCCGGGCAGCGTGCGTCCGACCCAGCAGGGCACGGGGTTCGCCAAGGACATCTGGCTGCTCGGCGCCGGGCTGACCCTGGTGCTGGAGGGGCTGACCCACGGCCGCCGGCACCACTGACCCGACCCGCCGGGACGCCGCGCGCCGGGTGGCGCAGGCCGGTTGACCGCCCGCGCCGCAGATCACGCCTGGAACGGGTGCTCGGCTCGCTATCGTGTGGGCGACCCGAGGAGCTGCGTTGACCCGTTCCCCTTCCGTACGGCCTTTCTACCGGCCGATGCGGCCCCGTCTCCGGGACGAGCCGCACCGCTCGGCCACCCCGCTGGAGCTGTTCTTCGACCTGTGTTTCGTGGTGGCCGTGGCGCAGGCCGCCGGCAATCTGCACCACGACGTCTCCGAGGGCCACCTCGGCCACGCGGTGATCAGTTACCTGATGGTGTTCTTCGCGATCTGGTGGTCGTGGATGAACTTCACCTGGTTCGCCTCGGCCTACGACACGGACGACGACGTCTACCGGATCACCACTCTGGTGCAGATCGCCGGTGCGCTGATCATCGCGGCCGGCGTGCCACGCGCGTTCACCGACGGCGACTTCACCGTCATCACCTACGGGTACGTGGTGATGCGGCTGGCCGCCGTCGTGCACTGGACCCGGGCGGCCGCGGGCGACCCCGAGCACCGTTCCGCGGCCCGCCGCTACGCCATCGGCGTGACCGTCGTGCAGATCGGCTGGTTGCTGCGGCTGACCCTGCCCGACGAGTGGGGCATCGCGTCGTTCGTGCTGCTGGCGCTGGCCGACCTGCTGGTGCCGGCGGTGGCCGAGCGGCCCGGGATGACACCGTGGCACCCCCGGCACATCACCGAGCGGTACGGACTGTTCACCCTGATCGTGCTCGGCGAGGCGGTGCTGTCCATCTCGCTGGCGATCCAGACCGGGCTGGACGCCGGTGCCCATGGCCTCTGGTCGCTCGCGGCGGCCGGCGCGGTCATCGTGTTCGCGATCTGGTGGCTCTACTTCGACCGGCCGGTGGAGGCGCCCGACCGGCTGCCCTACTCGCTGGTCTGGGGCTACGGCCACTATCTGATCTTCGCTGCGGTCGCCGCGGTCGGCGCCGGCCTGGTCGTGGTGGCGGACCACGAGCGGCACATCGCCCACATCTCCGAGGTCACCGCCGGGTACGCGGTGGCCGTCCCGGTCGCCGTCTACCTGCTCACCGTCTGGGTGTTGCACGTGCGCCTGCAGCAGCGCGGCGCGGTGGTCGTGGCGTTCCCGGTCGTCGCACTGCTGGCGCTGCTCGCGCCGCTGGGCCCGGCCCCGGTGGCCCTGCTCGCGCTGCTGCTCTTCGCCCTGGTGACGCTGACGGTGCTGCTGCGCCGGCGTGACGTCCTGCCGACCTCGGCCCCGGAGGCCGACCCGGCCTGAGTCCCGAGCCGCGACGTCCGGCCGGTGCCGGCGCCGCCCTACCCGAAAGCGGACGCGACCTGCCGGCCCGCTGTTGGGCGCGACGGCCCGGGAGTGGGCAGAATTGAGGCATGCTTCGCCGCCGATGGTTGCTGGCCGACCAGCTCGGGCCACACTTCCTCGACGACCCCGACCAGCCGGTGCTGCTGGTGGAGATCCGGGAGTTGTTCCGCCGCCGGCCGATGCACCGGCAGAAGGCGCATCTGATCCTCTCCGCGCTGCGGCACCGGGCGGCGGAGTTGGGCGACCAGGCGCTGCTGTTGCGCGCCGACACGTTCCGGGAGGCGCTGGCGCAGGTCGCCGAGCCGCTCGAGGTGTGCCATCCGCACTCCCGGGCAGCACTGGATTTCGCCCGGTCGGTGCCGGGGTTGAGGGTGCTTCCGCCGCGTGGCTTCATCACCAGCCAGGCCGACTTCGCCGGCTGGGCGGACCGTTCCCGGCGCGGCCCGCTGCGGATGACCGACTTCTACCGGCACGCCCGCCGGTGGCACGCCGTGCTGACCGGCCCGGCCGGCGGCGCCGGAACGACGCGGCGACCACGCGCCGAGGGCGGCGCCACGCCGGCGACCCCGCCACCACCGCCGCCGATCGTCGAGGACGACATCGACGCGGAGGTCCGTCGCGAGCTGGACCGGTGGGCGGCCGACGGGGTGCGGTTCGTCGGCCGGGACGGTCCCCGGCGGTTCCCTGCCACCCACGGCGAGGCACAGGCCCGGCTGGAGCACTTCGTGACCCACCGGCTGGTCGGGTACGGCCGGTACGCCGACGTGATGAGCGCCGACGACCCGCTGTTCGCGCACTCGGCGCTCTCGTCCTCGTTCAACCTCGGGTTGCTCGACCCGGAGTCGGCCGTGCGCGCCGCCGAGCAGGCGTGGCGGGCCGGCACCGCTCCGCGTACGGCGGTGGAGCCGTTCATCCGGGGGCTGCTCGGCTGGCGGGAGTTCCTCTGGCAGCTGTACTGGTACTTCGAACCGCGGTTCCGGGGAGCGGACTGGCTGGCCGCGACCGAGCCGGTGCCGGACTGGTTCGCCGAGTTGGACGCCGACGCGGTGGAGGCCCGCTGCCTGGCCGACGTGCTCGCCTCCGTCCGGGACGGGGCGTGGACGCACCACGCCCCCCGGCTGCTGGTGCTCGGCAACTACGCGCTGCAGCGCGGTTGGCGCCCGACCGAGGTGGTGGACTGGTTCCAGCGCTGCTTCGTCGACGGCGCCGACTGGGTGATGAACGCGACGGTGATCGGCATGAGCCAGTACGCCGATCTGGCCCGGGTGGACACCCGCCCGTACGCGGTGGACGGCACCGACATCGACGAGATCAGCGACTACTGCGCGGGCTGTCGCTACGTGCCCGAGCGGGCGCTCGGCGACCTGGCCTGCCCGTACACCGGGGGTTTCGAAAGCTTTCTGCACCGCAACCGGGAGCGGCTGGTGGCCGACGCGCGACTCGCCGCCGAACTGGCCCGCCGTGCCGAGCCGGAGCACCGCGAGGCGGTGCTGGCCCAGGAGGAGAAGCGCGGCAGCACACCGCCCTGACCGTCAGCCGCGGCCGGCGTCGGCGGCCGGCACCGCACCGGCGGACGGCGTCGGGCGGACGACACCCCGGTTCAAACCGGTGACCAGCAGCCGGTTGTACGAGGCCGGCAGCAGTCGGGCCAGCAGGTCCGGCACCTTCGCCGACCAGCCGATCAGCACCCGGCCCCGGCGTCGCTCGACGCCCCGCAGGATCACCTCGGCGGCCCGTTCCGGCGCGATGGTGAGCAGCTTCTCGAACTGCGCCCGGCCGGCCGTGTACTCCTCGAGGGAGACGCCGCTGCCGACGCGGGCGTTCTCGGTGATCCGGGTGCGGATCCCGCCGGGGTGCACCGAGGTCACTCCGATGCCGTCGTCGACCAGCTCGTGGCGCAGCGCCTCGGTGAGGCCGCGCACCGCGAACTTGCTCGCCGAGTAGGCGGCCTGCCCGGCGGGGGCGATCAGCCCGAACAGGCTGGAGACGTTGACCAGGTGCGCGCCGGGCTCCGCCTTGAGGGTGGGCAGCAGCGCGTGGGTCAGCTGCGCCACGGCCCGGAAGTTGATGTCGATCACCCAGCTGAACTCGTCGAACGTCACCTGGTCGAACCGGCCGCCGAGGCCGACTCCGGCGTTGTTGACCAGCAGCCGTACCCGTGGGTGCCGTTGACCGATCTCGACGGCCACCCGCGCGGTGGCGGCCGCGTCCGCGAGGTCCACCAAATAGGTGTGCAGCTGGCGGTCCGGGTGGTCGACGCGGATGGCGGCGGCGACCGCGTCGAGCCGCCCTGCGTCGCGGTCCAGCAGGACCAGGTCGCTGCCCCGTCGCGCGAGCGCGTGTGCCAGCGCGGCACCGATGCCGCTGGCCGCGCCGGTGACCACGGCCGTCGCGCCGGCGAAGTCGAACCTCTGCACGATCGGTGCTCCTTTCCTGGCGGGCCCCGGCGACCTGGCCGGGGGTGGATCGGTACGCGTCCGGACCGTCCGGTCAGCGGACCGGGGTGCCGGTCGGTGGCGCGGCCGGCGCGGCGGGCTCGTCGGGCGCGGTCACGCCGCGGGCGCGGGAGAACCGCACGCCCTCGTCGGTGAGCCGGCCGTGCCGCATCAGCAGCACGTCGCGGGCGTAGTTCTGGTACAGCCGCCACGGCGCGGCGGCGCCCTGCTTGGGCAGCGCGTCGACGCTGCGCAGCACGTACCCGGAGCGCAGGTCGATGAGCGGCACCCGCTCGCCGTCGGGCGGCGGGAGCGGGGTGACGACGTGCTGGCCGGTGCGGTCCAGGTGGCGCAGCAGCCGGCAGACGTAGCCGGCGACCAGGTCGGCCTTGAGCGTCCACGAGGCGTTCGTGTAGCCGATGGTGAGTGCGAAGTTGGGTACGCCGGAGAGCATCATGCCCTTGTAGGCGACGGTGCCGGCCAGGTCGACCTCGACGCCGTCCACGCGGAGCGTCAGGCCGCCGAGGGCGAGCACGTTGAGCCCGGTGGCGGTGACCACGATGTCGGCGGGCAACTCGTCGCCGGAGGCCAACCGGACGCCGTGCGTCGTGAAGGTGTCGATGGTGTCGGTGACCACCGACGCCGTGCCCTGCTCCAGGGCGGTGAACAGGTCGCCGTCCGGCACCACGCAGAGCCGCTGGTCCCACGGGTCGTAGCGGGGCGAGAAGTGCCGGTCGATGTCGTAGCCGACCGGCAGCCGGCCCTTCGCGGCCCGGCGCAGCAGCCGCTTCACCAGCCCGGGCGCGCGCCGGCTGAGCTGGAAGTTGACGGTGGACAGCAGCACGTTCTTCCAGCGCACCACCGGATACGCGGCCTTCGCCGGCAGCCAGCGGCGCAGCGCGTCGGCCAGGACGTCGCGCGAGGGCAGCGCCATGACGTACGTGGGTGAGCGCTGGAGCATGGTCACGTGGGCGGCGCGCTCGGCCAGCGCGGGCACCAGGGTGACCGCCGTGGCGCCGCTGCCGATGACCACCACCCGCCTGCCGGTGTGGTCGAGGTCGTCCGGCCAGTGCTGCGGGTGCACCAGGCGCCCGGCGTACGCGTCGACGCCGGGCAGCGGCGGGGTGTATCCCTCGTCGTAGCGGTAGTAGCCGGTGCAGGCGAAGAGGAACGAGCAGGTCAGGACGATGGTCTCGGCGGTGTCGGCGCGCTGGGCGTGCACCGTCCAGCGGGCGGTGTCGCTGTCCCACTCGGCGCGTACGACCCGGTGCCCGAAGCGGATGTGCCGCTGCACGTCGTACTCCCGGGCGGTTTCGCGGACGTACTCGCGGATGGCCTCGCCGTCGGCGATGGCCTTCGGGTCGGTCCACGGCTTGAAGGAGTAGCCGAGGGTGAACATGTCCGAGTCGGACCGGACGCCCGGGTAGCGGAACAGGTCCCAGGTGCCGCCGATGGCGTCGCGCGCCTCGAACACCGCGTACGTCTTGTCGGGGCAGTCGCGGCGCAGGTGGCACGCGGCGCCGATGCCGGACAGGCCGGCTCCGACGATGAGCACGTCGACATGGTCGGAGGTCATGGCATTCCTCCATCCGGGGCAGTGGACGGACACTATCCACCGCCGTCGACAGCAGTCAACACCCTGTCGAGTGTCATCGACAGGGTGTTGAGTTCGGGTAGCATCACCGGACATGACGACCGCCCGCACCGGCGCCGGGCGAGCGAGCCCGCGCGGTCGCCGCGCCGCCCGTTCCACCGGCGACGACCGGGAGACGGCGATCCTGGCCACCGCCGAGCGGCTGCTGGAGCAGAGGGCGTTCGGCGACATCTCGATCGACGACCTGGCCCGGGGCGCCGGCATCTCCCGGCCGACGTTTTACTTCTACTTTCCGTCCAAGGACGCCGTGCTGCTGACCCTGTTGGACCGGGTCACCGAGGAGGCCGACGCGGCCGCCGGAGACGTGCTCGTCCGGCTCGCGGAGGACCCGCGGGCCCGGTGGCGCGAGCTGATCCAGCGGTTCCACGAGACGTTCGGCGCGCACCGCGCGCTGGTGCTCGCCTGCGCGCAGGTCCGCGGCACCAACGCCGAGGTACGCCGGCTCTGGGCGGCGGTGCTGGAACGCTGGGTGCAGGCCATCGAGGCCGCCATCGAGGCGGAACGACGACGCGGCGCGGCCCCGGACGGGCTGCCCGCCCGGGACCTCGCCATCGCGCTCAACTCGATGAACGAGCGCGTCTGGTACGCCACGTTCGCGGGCGACGGCCCGGCGGTCGACGAGCGGGACGTGGTGGACGTGCTGCTCGACCTCTGGATGGCCGGTATCTACCGCGACACCGCCGTCCCGCCGTCGACCTGAGCTACTGCGCCGCCTTGGTGAAGGTCATGATCCAGTTGGTTTCCCAGGTGCGCTCGCCGTCGGTGGAGAACGCCTGCTCCCAGCGGGCGGTGGTCGCGGTGATCTCCGACCAGATGAACCGGCACCGCACCGGGCGCCCCTCATGCTGGTCGTCGGCGTAGAAGCGGCCGACGCCGTCGACGAAGCGGCCCACCATCGGCGGCTGCTCCAGCTCGCCGCGGTCGCTGCTCATCCAGTAGATCGACCATTCCTGGCGGGCGGGGTCGAAGATCCGCACCGTGGCGCCGGCCGAGCCCCTGGTCGGGAAGGTGATCTCGTCGAAGTGGCCGCCGCCGCCGAAGAAGCCGTGGGCGACCGACAGCCCCGGAAACTCCTCCCACTCGTCGGAGCCCACCAGCCGCTTGCGCAGCCGACGGTTGACCACGTTCCAGGTGCCCACAAAGAAGTCGAAGTCGCCCATCAGCGGCCCACCGGCCCTTCCGCTCGTGTGTCGTGCAGGTAACCGGTCAGGTCGGGACTCTCCGGCGCCAGCATGTGCCGGACCCAGGCGGCCCGCTCGTGCTCCAGCACCGCCAACTCCCAGACGCAGCCCACCGCGGGGCGGCGAAGCTCGACGAAGTGTGCCGGATCATCGTCCGGGCAGTCCAGCGCCGGCTGCCCGGCCGCCGCGGTGCGCACCTCCACCGCGTTGTCCCACACCCAGGTGTACGCCAGCAGGTAGGCGCCGGTGTCCGCACCCCGGTGCAGCACCACCCACCCGGCGGCCGGAGTGCCGTCGTCGGCGACGTCCGCCAGCAGCGCCGGCAGCAGGTCGTACGCGGCCTTCTCCACCTCCGGCTCGATGGGCCGTTCCGGCTGGTCGATGTGGTAGCGCTTGAGCTGCCGGCCGTCCACCATGACCGGTCCCGGCGTTCGTAGATCCTTGTCGCGAAAAGCCATGCCGGGACGGTAGAACGACTCCCCTGACAGCTAGTGTCAGTGAAGTGCGGGCCAGTCGACTTCTCTCCCTCCTGCTGCTGCTCCAGTCGCACGGCCGGCTCACCGCCGCGCAGCTCGCCGAGCGGTTGGCCGTCTCACCGCGGACGATCTACCGGGACGTGGAGTCGCTGCACGCCGCCGGCATCCCGCTCTACGGCGAGGCCGGGCACGCCGGCGGCTACCAACTCGTCGACGGCTGGCGGACCCGGCTGACCGGGCTGACCGCCGAGGAGGCCGACCGGCTCTTCCTCGCCGGGCTGCCCGGGCCCGCCGACGAGCTTGGCTACGGCGACGTGGTGGCCGCGCTGCAACTCAAGCTGCACGCCGCGCTGCCCACCCCGCTGCGCGACCGGGCCACCCAGCTCCAGCAACGCTTCCACCTGGACACGCCCGGCTGGTACGCCGACGGCGACGCCTCCCCCGAGCTGGCCCGCACGGCTGAGGCGGTCTGGCGGCAGCACCGAATCGAGGTGCGCTACCGCAGCTGGGACGGCGAGGTGACCCGGGTGCTGGAGCCGTACGGCCTGGTGCTCAAGGGCGGCCGGTGGTACGTGGTGGCCGACCGGCCGGGCCGTGGCGCCCCGGCGACCTACCGGGTCAACCAGATCCTCGCGCTGACCCCTCTCGGCCAGGAGTTCGACCGGCCGGACGACTTCGACCTGCCGGCCTGGTGGCGCGCGCACGTCGTGCAGTTCCGGGCCCGGCTGCACCAGGACGAGGCCACCGTGCGGCTCTCCCCGGGCGGCCGGGAGCGGCTGCGGGAGATCGGCAGCGATCCGGTGGTGGCCGCGGTGGACGCCAGCGCCGGGCCACCGGACGCCCGGGGCTGGGTGACCGCGACGCTGCCGATCGAGTCGCTCACCCACGCGCATGGCGACCTGCTGCGCCTCGGTGCCGACGTGGAGGTGCTGACGCCGGTCGCGCTGCGCGAGCGGCTGGCCGCCACGGCTGCCGGACTGGCCGCCCTCTACGCCCCCAGCGGACAGCCGGCACGGTAGCGGCCCGCGGCATCTTCTCCACAATGGAAGATCTGCGGGGCATCGACTGTCGGCACGGTGTGCCACCCTGGGACGGTCACCAGCGGTCACCGGAGGTGAGGCTCACGTTACGGCTACACGCACTGGTCGCCGTCCCCGGCACCGGGCCGGTGACCCTCGACGTACCGGCCGGCACGACGGCCGCCCTGGTGGCGCCGCCCCGGGTCGGCACGGCCGTGGCCCGGGTCCTGGCCGGCCTCGCCGCCCCGGTCACCGGCCGGGTCGTGGTCGGCGACCGGGACGTCACCGCCCAACCGCCGCCACGCCGGCAGATCGGCTACGTGCCCGCCGGCGGCGCGCTGCTGCCCCAGCTCACCGTGCGCCGCAACATCGAGTACGGCCAGCGCAAACGCGAACGGGTGCACGAGGTGGCCGACGACTGGACGGCCACCGTGGTCGACCGGCTGGAGCTGGCCCCGACGCTCGCGCTGCTGCCGCACCTGCTCTCCGACGCCCAACGGTTCCGGGTGGCCCTCGCCCGGGCCGCCGTCTGCCTGCCCGAGGTGCTCGTCGTCGACCTGCCCACCGAACCGGCCGGCGGCAGCCGCCTCGGCGACCTGCTGCCCCGACTGTCCCCACCGGACGCGCCCGGAGTCGCGGTGCTCGTGTGCACCGCCGATCCGGCCACCCTGGCCGAGATCCCGCGCCGGCACGACCTGGTCACCGAGGCCGAGGGGGTGGCCGGATGACGCCGGCCGGCCGGGTGACCCGGCGTACGCTGCTGCGGGCCGCCGCGGCCGGCGCCACGGCCGCCACGGCCGGCTGCGCGGGCGGCACCCGCTCGGTGCAGGTGGCGGTGGTGTGGAGCAGCGACGAGCTGGACCGGTTCCGCGAGGTGGTGGCCGGCTACCCGGGCACCGTGCACGTGGTCAGCGCCGGCAACGACATCGACGCGTTCCTGCGCGCCCGGCACCTCGCCGGCACCAGCCCCGACGTCGCCATCCTGCCGCGTCCCGGCCTGGTCACCGAGTACGCCGAGCGAGGCTGGTTGAGCCCGGTGCGGCCGTCGAGCGAGTACGCGGTGCCCACCGGGCTGAGCGACCTGCTGATGACCCGCGGGCGGCGCTACGGCGTCTGGGTGAAGGCGGCGCACAAGTCGCTGATCTGGCATCTGCCGTCGGTGCTGCCCGAGACGCCGGGCACCTGGGACGAGCTGGTCACGCTGACGCGCACCCTCGGCGCGCTCGCCCGGCGCGGGTCCGGCCCGGCGCCGCTGGCGATCGGCGCGGCGGACGGCTGGGTGCTCACCGACTGGTTCGAGAACGTCCTGGCCGACCTGACGCCCGACGCGTACGACGCGCTCGCCGGGTCGGACGCCGACTGGCAGGGCCGACCGGTGCGCGACGCCCTGGACCGGCTCGCCGAACTGTGGAGCATCGACGGCGCCTTCCCCGGCGGCGGCCGCCGCGCCCTGCTCACCCAGTACGAGGAGTCGGTGATCCAGGTCGTGCGCTCCCGGCGGGCGGTGATGGTCTTCGAGGCCGACTTCACCGCCGAGGTGATCGGCACGTTCCGACGCGGTCCGGAGGAGCCGGAGACCTTCCCGTTCCCGAGCGCCCGGCCGGGCGCCCGCGGCCCCCTGATCGTCGGCGGTGACGCGGCGGTGGCGTTCGCCGACGCCCGCGGCGGCGTGGAGCTGGTCGAGTGGCTCACCAGAGCCGACTCGTTCCAGCCGTGGTTGCGCGTCGGCGGTTACCTCTCCCCGAACACCACCATCCCGCTGGACGGTTACGTCGACCCGGTCCGCCGCCGGCTCGCCGAGGAGATGCGCGCCCCCGGCACCCTGCGCTTCGACCTCTCCGACCAGCTGCCCGGCCCGTTCACCGGCTCCGACGGGCTGGGGATCTGGCGGATCATGCAGGACTTCTTCGCCGACGTCACCGACGGCGTACCGGCCGCCGAGGCGGTCCGTCGCGCCACCGGCCAGCTCGCCGCGGCGGCCCGCAGCGCGGACGGCGGCCGATGAGCCAGGTGAAGGTGCTCGGCGAGCTGGCCGTCCTCGACGACGTCGGGCCGGCCCGGCGTGGCCGGGCCTACCCGGCGGCCGGGGCCACCTCCGCGCTGCTGCTGCCCGCCATGGTGCTGCTCGGCGGGCTGGTGGTGTGGCCGGTGCTGCGGACGTTGCACGCCAGTGTCACCACCGGCGGGCACTGGGTCGGCGCCGCCCACTTCCGCACCGCGCTCGCCGCGCCGGACACCGGAGCCGTGGTCGGCCGCACGGTCCTCTGGGCGGTGCTGGTGCCGGCGGTGGTGACAGCGCTGGGCTACCTGCTCGCCGCCGCGTCCCGCCGCTCGCAGGAGGGTGGCCTGGTCCGCCTCATCCTGCTGGTGCCGGTGGCGTTGCCGCTGGTCGTCACCGGGGTGACGTTCCGCCTGATGTACGACCCCGACCCCACCCGGGGTCTGGCCACGCTGGTCGCCGCGCGGTTGACCGGCCGGTCCGCCGAGGACGCCCCGCAGCTGCTCGGGCCGGGCCTGGTCACGGTGGCGCTGATGTCCGCGTTCGTCTGGGCCTGGGTGGGTCTGGCGGTGCTGGTCTTCCGGGCGGCGCTGGACGCGGTGCCGCCGAGCCTGGCGGACGCGGTCCGCGCCTACGGCGGTGGTCGCCGGCACGTGCTGTGGGACGCGCAGTGGCGGCCGCTGCTGCTGCGGACGGTCGCGGTGGTCTTCGCGTTGGTGGCGGTGGGCACCAGCCGCACCTTCGACCTGATCCTGGTGATGACTCCCGGCTCGGTCCGCGACGAGGCCGCCGTGCTCGCGCTGCGGGTCTGGCAGACCTCCGGCGGCACCACCACCGGTGAGGGGGCCGCGCTCGGCGTGGTGTGGCTGGCGGCGGTCGTCGGCGGGATCCTGGTGGCGGCGTTGTTCGTCCGGCAGGCGTGGCCCCCGCCGCGGGCCGAGACGCCGCCGGGCCCGGACCGGGTGGCGCCGCCCCGGCGGGTGTTCCGGCTGCTCGCGGCGGGCGCCGCGGTGGCCTGGCTGGTGCCGCTGGTGGTGCTGGTCGCCACCTCCCTGCACGGGCGGGTGGATTCCGCCGCGCGCGGCTGGTGGTCGGCGCCGCCGGGGCTCGGCTCGTATCGCCAGATGGTCACCGGCACCGAGCTGTGGCGGACGCTGGCCTTCACGCTGCTGCTGGCCACCGTGGTGACCGCCACGGTGCTGGTGGTGGCGCTGCTGGCCGCGTACCCGCTGGCCTGGTTGACCGGTCCGGCCGCGCAGGCCACCGGGCTGCTGCTGCTGGCGGCCAGCGTCGTGCCCGTCCAGGTCATCGCCGGGCCGGTCAACGAGGTGCTGGGCCTGGTGCTCTCCTCCGGCACGGCTCGGGGTCTGGCCCTGGTGCACGTGGCGCTGGGCGTCCCGTTCGCGGTGCTGGTGCTGCGCAACGCGTTCGCCGACCTGCCGGCCGAGCAGGTCCGCGGCGCCCGGCTGGGCGGGCGGCGCTGGTGGGGCACCCTGCGCCGGCTGGCCCGGCACAACCTGCCGGCGGTGGTGGCGGTCTCCGTGCTGGAGTTCGTCCAGGTCTGGAACGACCTGGTGGTGGGCCTGCTGTTCAGCGGGCCGGAGGCGGCACCGCTGGGGCACTTCCTGGCCGGGCAGACCCGGGGCTTCGTCAGCAACAGCGGTCTGCTGGCCGCCAGCTCGGTGCTCGCCTCGGTGCTGCCGGTGGTGCTGGTGGTCCTCGCCCGGCGGCAGCTCGTCGCCGGCCTGGTCTCCGGCGGCGTCCGGTGACCAGCCCCACCGGCACCGGCCGGGGGCCGCGCTGGCCGGTGCTGATCGCCGTCGGCACGCTGGTCAGCGGGGTGCTCGGCAACCTGGCCAGCAACCTGCTCTCCGAGCTGGCGGCCAGCGTGCTCGGGCCCGCCAGCATCGTGCTGGTGGTCACCGGCGGGATCGGCTTCGTGGTGTTCGAGATGCGCCGGCGCCGGGCCGGTCGGGAGGTGAGCCCCGAGCCCACCGAGGTCGTCGCCGCGCCCGCCGCCGGCGCGCCGACGCTGCCCTACCCGGCCGGCTTCACCGGCCGCGACGAGCACGTCGAGGCGGTGCTCGCGCTGCTCGCCCGGGAGCATGCGGTGGCCGTGCTGGGCCGGCGCGCCGTGGGCACCTCCGCCTGCGCGGTGCAGGCGGCGAACCTGTGCCGGGAGGACTTCCCGGACGGGCAGTACTACCTCGACCTGCGCCGCGGCGGTCGCCCCCGGTCCGCCCGGCAGGTCCTCACCGCGCTGGCCGGGGTGCTGGGCACCGCTGCGCCGATCTCGGGCCGGCCGGACGCCCTCGCGGTCGCCGCCGACGCGCTGCGTGGCCAGCTCGACGGCCGCAAGATCCTGTTGGTGCTGGACAACGTCGACCGACCCGAGCAGGTCCGGCCGCTGCTTCCGCCCACCGCGCGGACCTGCCGGCTGCTGCTCGCCGGCGGTCCGGCGCTGAGCGGGCTGGAGGGGGTGGTCACGCACTGGATCGCCGAGCCCGGCCCGGCCGAGGCGGTCGAGTTGTTCGCCGCCGCG
>NZ_RCVI01000201.1:0-31043 GCF_003667455.1 Micromonospora sp. CV4
ACCGGCAGGATGCGCAGCAGCTCGGTGGGCGGTTCGACCGGCTGGCCGGCGCCGAACCGGGTGGCCAGTTGCGCGGCCGTCGGTCGGCGGGCCGGGTCGGCAGCAAGGCAGGAGACGGTGAGCTCGGCGATGTCGGCCGGCAGGCCGGGCACCCGCAGCGGGGGCACCGGAGTGCCCCGCCGATGCACCTCCAGCGCGTCCTCCCAGCTCTGCACGGGCAGCGGCGCCTGGCCGGTGAGGGTGCGGTAGAGCAGCGCGCCGAGGGCGTACACGTCGCTGGCCGGGTCCGGTGGGCCGGCGGTCAGCCGCTCCGGCGCGAAGTAGGCCGGGGTGCCCATCAGCGGCTCACCCGCCTGGCCGCCGAGCGGGTGGTGCGGGCCGCCGAGTGCGGCGATGCCGAAGTCGAGCACCTTGGCGCCGGTGTCGGTGAGCATGACGTTGCCGGGCTTGACGTCGCGGTGCACCACGCCGATCCGGTGCGCGGCGGCCAGCGCGGCGGCGATCTGCCCGGCCACCCGTACCGCCTCCGGCCAGGGCAGCGGCCCGGTCCGCAGCCGGTCGGCCAGGTTGTGTCCCTCGACCAGCTCCATGACCAGGTACGGCACGACGGCGCCGCCGGCCAGGGTCGCCTCGGCGTAGTCGTACACCTGGGTCACGTGCGGGTGGGTGAGCCGGGCGGCGGCGCGGGCCTCGCGCTGGATGGTGGCCCGCAGCTGCGGGTCGGTGGCGAGCTGCCCGGCGAGCACCTTGACGGCGACCGGTCGGCCGAGCACCTCGTCGTCGGCCCGCCACACCTCGGACATGCCACCGAGACCGATCCGCTCGTGCAGTACGTAGCGGTCGTGGAGACGGAGGGTGGGCATGAACGGCGACATGGCTTCACCAGTCTGCCTGGCCGTGTTCCACTCGACCACCCACCGTGCCCGGTCCTGACCCTTTCATCCCGGGCGTACCGAAATTGTCGGTGGTGCGGGGTCGGACGCCGGGCCGACCAGCGGTGGGCCCGGCGTCCGGCGGCGCTACGAGCAGCGCGGCGCGGCGGGAAGCGGTCGCGGCTGGATCCGGTCGGCGAGCCGGCGCAGGGCGAGCGCGGTGGCCTGCCGGGTCGGGGCGAGCAGCGCCGGGCGGGCTCGCTCGACCTGGACCGGCGCGTCCGGTCGAGCCGAGTTGACGTGTCGGTTCATCGCGTCGAGGGCGGTGAGGTATCCGGTGGCGTGTTCCATGGTCAACTCCTCGGGACAGGTCCGGTGGAGTCCCGGACGACGAGTGCGGTGGGCAGCAGCACATGACCGGCCGCGGCGTCCGCGGGTGGATTGAGCAGCAGTTCGGCGGCGATCCGGCCCTTCTCCTCGGCCGGTTGCCGGACGGTGGTGAGGCCGGCCGCGGCGGCCTCGGGGATGTCGTCGAAGCCGGTCACCGAGACCGGTGGACGGTCGCCGGCCGGTCGTTCGGCCAGCGCGTCCAGCACACCGAGGGCGAGCACGTCGGAGCCGGCCAGCACGGCGGTCGGCGGCGTGGGCCCGTCGAACAGCCCGGCGACGGCGGCCGCCCCCGCCTGGCGACTGTTGCCCTGGGCGTTGAGCAGGGTCAGCTCGGCCCAGCCGACGCCGACCTCGGCGAACGCGTCGGCGAACCCGGCGAGCCGGCCGTGGGTGGTCGGGTGCGGCACCCGATCGACCCCGGAGAGGGTGAGCGGGCCGGCCGGCGCGTCGGTCAGCACGGAGTCGGCGAGCAGGGCCACCCGGCGGTGACCGAGGCCGGCGACGTGCGTGGCCACGCTGCGGGCCGCGGCCCGCTCGTCGATGCCGACGAACGGCTCGTCGGGGCCGGCGTCGTCGCGGGCGGCCGTGCTGACGAACGGCAGCCCCCGGGCCCGGATCACGTCCAGCGCCCACTCCTCGTCGGCGACGCAGTAGACGCAGAAGCCGTCGACGGCGGCGTTCTCCACCGCGCGGCGTGCGTCGGGCTCGGCCCGGGACAGCGGCACCAGCAGCATGCTGGTGCCGTGCCGCTCGGCGGCCTCGCCCACGCCGGCGAGGAAGCGGACCGCGAACGGGTCGGTGAACGCGTACGACAGCTGCGAGGTGAACAGCACCCCGATCGAGCCGACGAAACCGCGACGCAGGGAGCGGGCGGTGGGGTTGGGACCCGGGTAGCCGAGCTGCCGGGCGGCGCCGAGGATCCGCTCGCGCAGCGCGGCGGAGAGCTGGTCGGGGCGGCTGTACGCGTTGGACACCGTGCTGCGCGAGACGCCGACGGCGTCTGCCACGGCTTGCAGGGTCGGCTTCACCGGCACCCCTTCTGTATCGATCCAGTCTGTATCGATACAGAGACTAGCCGGACCGGTCGGCGAGCGTCAATACCAGGGGGTCGGCCAGGTTCCGGAACGTGGCGGGAGCCGAGCCGGAGCCCGGCCGGCGGTCAGGCCGGGTAGAGGTCCTCCAGCAGGCGGCCGAGAATCTCCGGGGTGCGCTCCGGCGGCTCGGCCTCGACGCAGAGCCGCTCCATGGCCACCGCGTAGTAATCCAGGTCGTCGCGCTTGTCCAGGTAGATGGCGCTGGTGAGCTGTTCGATGTAGACGATGTCGGGCAGCTCCTGGTCGCCGAAGCGCAGGATGGTGAACGCACCGCCGGCGGCCGCGTGACCACCGGCGGCGAACGGGATGACCTGGAGGCGGACGTTCGGCGACTTGGTCGCCTCGATGAGCGCGGTCAGCTGACCACGCATCACCTCGGCGCCACCGATCGGACGGCGCAGCGCCGCCTCGTCCACCACCGCCCAGAGCTGCGGCGGATTTTCCCGGCGGAGCAACTGCTGGCGCTGCATCCGCAGGGCGACCCGTCGGTCGAGTTCGGCCGCACCGGCCGCGCCGTGCCCGAGCAGCACGACCGCCCGGGCGTACTCGCGGGTCTGCAACAGGCCGGGCACGAACTGCACCTCGTAGGTGCGGATCAGCGCCGCCGCCGCCTCCAGGCCCAGGTAGGACTGGAACCAGGTGGGCAGGACGTCGCCGTAGCGGTGCCACCAACCGGGGCTGTTCGCGTCGCGGGCGAGCTTGAGCAGCGCCTCGCGCTCCTGCTCGTCGGTGACGCTGTAGAGCGTGAGCAGGTCCGCCACGTCGCGTTCCTTGAAGCCGACCCGGCCGAGCTCCATCCGACTGATCTTCGACTCGGAGGCCCGGATCTCCCAGCCGGCGCCCTCGCGGGTCACGCCGCTGGACTCCCGCAGCCGGCGCAGTTGAGCACCGAGCAGCATGCGCAGCACGGTCGGCCCGGTTGTTGGGCCGCCCTCGGCGGGAACCATCGTCACCTGCGGACCTCCGGATACCGACCAGCGTGGTCGGGCGCCCCGGCCCGGCCGACGTGTAAGCATGCCATGGACCGACAGTGAGGTGAACTCCTCCGGACCGGTGGATCAGTCCCGTCGCCGGGATGGTCCACCGGGTCCGCTCAGTTGATCAGATGATCGAAGTCGCCGTCCCGCGCGCCGAGGACGAAGGCGGCGATCTCGTCCACCGTGTAGATCAGCGCCGGCCCCTCCGGATGTCGGGAGTTGCGCAGCGCGATGCCGGCGCCCTCGGGCAGTTCGGCGAGTTCGACACAGTTGCCGCTGGGGTTGCTGCGGCGACTCTTCTGCCAGCTCAGCGGTGGCAGCTGATGGATCGGAACGCCATTCGGTGGCTGCTGCATGTGGGCGTCTTTCTGCTCACGAGCCCGCCGGTGGCCGTGGGAGGAGCGGTGACGGCGAGGGGTGCGGTATCGACATCGGACGGTGCTGCACGTGCATCTGCTATTGCATCTGCACCGGACGGCGAGCATGATAACGCACAAGATCGGTGCCGATCCGTTCACTTTGCGTCACCTGGCATGGGCATCGATCAGGGAAAACCGGGCCCGGCGCGGCGCGCGTCGAGTCGGTCGATGGCTGGAGGCGATCGCGGCGATGGGAGGGTTCGTGCCGGATCCGATGAGTGTCGCCTCCGGCATCTGCGCCGCCGGCGCGCTGCTCTCCTCCTGGCAACTTCGGCGTCGGGCGCTGCGCGCCGAGGCCGAGATCGGGCACCTCCAGGCCGAGCTCGCCGCCGAACGGCACGCCGCGAGCCACGACCCGCTCACCGGGCTGCCCAACCGGCGGGCCTTCTACCGCCTCGCGGCCGCCCTGCTCACCGACGCGGCCGGGCAGCCGTTGATCGCCATCGTGCTCGACCTGGACGACTTCAAGCAGATCAACGACCGGTACGGGCACGCCGCCGGCGACCAGGTGCTGATCAGCGTGGCCGAACGGCTGGCCGGTTTCGCCGGGGACAACCTCGTCGCCCGCCTCGGTGGGGACGAGTTCGCCGGGCTGCTGGCCAGCCCGACCATCGACCGGCGCTGGATCGAGCACGCCACCCGGCGGCTCAGCGAGACCGTCGCCGCCCCGATCCGGCTGAGCGGTGTCAGCGTTCAGGTGACCGCCTCCGTCGGCCTCGCACCGGTGACCGGCCCGGCCCAGCTCACCGATGCGCTCAGCCGCGCCGACGCGGCCATGTACCAGGCCAAGAGCCTGGGCGGCAACCGATCGCCCCGCCAACTCGTGGACAGCGTCCGCCTCGCCGAGTGCTGACCGCTCCGGCGTCCGCGGCCGCGTCCCGTCGAGCGGATTACGCGCTCAGTCCGGCCGGTCGAGAGACCGCACCGCCGCGTCGGCGAGAGTGACCAGACCGACCGGCGACACCAGTCCCCGCACGATCCGGGCCGCCCTCGCCCGGTCGGCCGCGTCGACGTCGGGATCCAACGCCTGGCGGGTCCAGTCGGTGAGATCGTCGAGCGCACGAACGGCGAGGAACCAGGCCAGGCGGGCCGGCTCGATGTCGACCCGGCCGTAGCCGGCCAGGACGGCCGCCCGCTGCCCGGTGGTGATCGGCGCGAAGGCGAGCACCCCGTCGGTGACGAACATCAGGTCGCACTCGGGCGGGGCGAGCACCGCGTCGTCCCAGTCGATCAGCCAGACCTGACCGTTCGGGCCGAGCAGCAGGTTGCCCAGGTGCGGATCGCCGTGGCAGACCACCACCGGCCGGTCGCGGCGATCGGCGGCGAGGCGCCCCACCGCACCGGTCAGTGTGGACACCCGGTCCGCCATCGCCGACCAGAGGGCCGCCAGCTCGGCGAACGGCGGACCGGCGGGGTCGGCCGGGCCAGGAGCGCGCAACCGCTCGGCCGTCGCGCGGGTCGCCGCCACGATCTCCGGGTACGCCGCTCCGCCGGGCGGCAGCAGCCGCACCAGCTCGTCGGTCACCGGCACCGCGTGCACCGCGGCCAGCAGTTCGCCGTACGCGCGCCAGTGCGCGTCGGTCATCGGGCCGTCGAGCGCCCGCAGGTCGGAGACCCACGGCACCACCGAGAGGCGGTGGCCGCCGTGGTCGCCGTACAGCCGCCCGTCGTGGGTGCGCAGCGGCGCGGGGACGCCCGGCACCTTCTGGGCGGCCAGGTGCGCCGCCACGACCCGACCGGCCGGAGTGCCGCCACCGCTGAGTTTGACCGCGTACCGGGTGCCGTCGGCGGCGTGCGCCCGCCACAGTCGGGCGTGCTGGTCGGCGCCGTGGGTCACCTCGTCCAGGTCGGTCAGGTCGAGGCCGAAATCCGTGCGGGCCCAGCCGGTCACCTGCCCCGCAGCGTCGTCGATCACCGGCACACCATGCCACCGGGCGGCCACCCGACCCACCCGATCAACCGGGGGGCCGGGCGGCGCCGTCCGGGTCAGCGCAGGGTGGCGAGGTACCGGTCCAGCGCGTTGTACGACTCAGCCGCGCCCTGCGCCATGCCGGACTCGGCCATGCCGTCGCGCTGCTCGGTGGTGTCGAACCGGGTGGTGCCGGTGACGGTGGTGCGCCCGTCGCGCTCGGTGAAGACCAGCGTCTCCACCGCCACCTGACCGGGCATGCCCTCGTACTCGAAGGTCTGCACGATCCGCTCCGGCACGACGATCTCCCGGAACTCACCCCGGAAGCCGTAGGCGTTGCCGTCCGTGGCGTGTTCGACGAAGCGGTAGCTGCCACCCTCCCGGAAGTCGATCTCGACGTCCAGCGGGTTGCCCCGCCCCCACCAGTGCTTCAGGTGCTCGGCCTGGCTGTGCGCGGCCCAGACCAGCTCACGCGGGGCGTCGAAGGAACGGGTGAGGGTGATCTCCCGGTCGGACGGCATGTCGATGACGAGGTCACGAAGCTTGTCCATCGCTCTTCTCCTTCAGGTCGCGTAGGTAGTCGTCCAATGTGTCGTAACGGTCGTCCCAGAGCCGGCGGTACTGCTCGACCCATTCGGCCAGCGTGCGCAGCGGGGCCGGGTCGAGCCGGCAGCGACGCCACTGCGCCTCGCGGGTCCGCACGATCAGCCCGGCGCGCTCCAACACGTTGAGGTGCTTGGAGATCGCCTGAACGCTGATCGGGAACGGCTCCGCCAACTCGTTGACCGTCGCCTCGCCGGTCGCCAGCCGGGCCAGGATGGCCCGCCGGGTCGGATCGGCGAGAGCGGCGAACACGGCGCTGGCCGGATCTGTTGTCATCTGTCGCTCTCAACCATGTGGCTTGTAAACCGATAGGTTGAATATACAGCCCAGCGTGGTTACGTCAACCCCTTCGGCAGAAGCCCCGCGCGTCGGCTGATTCACCCGGCCAACGCCCGGGTATGGGATGCCGATCACCCCTGCCGACCACCGAGAGGAACCGACGTGGCGAGCATCCGCGCCCTCGTACTCAACTGCACTCTCAAGCCGTCGCCGGCCCCGTCCAGCTCCGAGCAGGTCGGCCAGGAGGTGCTCGCCGCACTGGCCGAGCAGGGAGTGGACGGCGAACTGGTCCGGGTGGTCGACCACGACGTGCGGTTCGGGGTGTCGACCGACGAGGGCGGCGGAGACGGGTGGCCGGCCATCCGGGCGAAGCTGCTCGCCGCCCAGATCCTCGTCATCGCGACGCCCATCTGGCTCGGCCAGCCATCCAGCGTGTGCAAGATGGTCCTCGAACGCCTCGACGCCGAACTCTCCGAGACCGACGCCGAGGGCCGGCTCCTGACCTACGGCAAGGTGGCCGGTGTCGCCGTCGTCGGCAACGAGGACGGCGCACACCACACCATCGGCCAGGTGCAACAGGCACTCAACGAGGTCGGGTTCACCTGCCCGGCCGCCGGCGCGACCTACTGGGTCGGCGAGGCGCTGAACAAGGTGGACTACCGCGACGCCGGCCCCAAGCCCGACACCACCGGCCGCACCACGAAGGCGTTGGCGCTCAACAGCGCACACCTGGCCCGGCTGCTCGCCGAGCAGCCGTACCCGCCGCCGGACGCACGCGGCGCCGGGGTCGGCCCCAGCCGTGAGTCGGCCTGACGGCCCGCCACGCGAGCGGGGCGGGAGCGGTCAGCGCCAGCCGTAGCCCGCGCGCAGGGCCTGCCCGACCCGGTCGAAGCGGGGCCGGTCCAGCACGGCGCCCTCGCGGCGGATGCTGTCCTCGCGCATGGTGAGCACCCGGTCCAGCCGGACCCAGCTCGGCCGGTTGTCCCGGTCCCAGTCACCGGGCCCGAGTGCGAACCAGTGCCGCTGCCCGTCCCGCTCGCTCTGGCTGGACAGCATCAACCCGAAAAGAGTCCGGCTGTGCCGCCCGACGACCAGCACCGGCCGGTCCTTTCCCTGGCGGGGGTCGTCCTCGTACGGCACCCAGGTCCAGACGATCTCCCCGGGGTCGGCCTGGCCGTCCCGCTGCGGGGCGTAGGTCAGCTCGCGCCGCTGCAACGCGCTCACCTGACGACGACGGGCCACCTGCGCCGGGGCCGGCCCGGTACGTCGCGGGGACGGAATCACCGCGCCCACCCGGGAGATGCGCGCCGCCACGTTCCTCAACAGACCAGCCACGGCGGGCAGCCTACCGGCCCCCGCTCCGGCCGCCGGAACGGGCGGCGCTGCGGCAGACTGGGCCCGGCAGCGGGACGACGCGGAGGTGCGCCGGCGTGTGGAACATCGATGATTGAGCTGCCGCGTGATTTGCCGATCCTGGAGCGGCGCGCGGTGCGGGTGGTGGTCCTCGACGACGCCGACCGGGTGCTGCTGTTCCACACCCGCGCCCCGGACCGCCCGGCGCTGGGCACCTGGTGGGAGCTGCCCGGCGGCGGCATGGACCCTGGGGAGACGTACCAGGACACGGCCGTGCGGGAGCTGCGCGAGGAGACCGGCATCGCGGCCACCGCCGAACAGGTGGGCGCGCCGACCTGGCGTCGGCGCGCGAGTTTCCTGCACCGTCGCTTGCGCCACGTCCAGGACGAGGTGGTCGTCGCCGTACGGCTCGACGGCCCCGGTCCGGACGTGGACGAGACCGATCGGCTCGACTACGAGCTGGAGGACTATTTCGGCTTTCGCTGGTGGCCACTGCCCGAGGTGGTGGCCAGCTCGGCCCGCTTCTACCCGGGGCAGCTCCCCCGGTTGATCATGCCGTTCCTGGCCGGCGAGGAGATCGACGAGCCCTTCGAACTGTGGTCGTGAGCCGGGCCGGCGAGGATGCCGGAGCGGGCGGGGGCGGGCAGAGTGGAGGCATGACGAGCGACCTGCACGGCCCGCTGTCCCGGTACGCCGACACCCTGCACACCACGATCGGCGACCGGCACCACGTCGCCTCCCCGCTCGGCGCCTGGCTGCTGCTGGCGCTCTGCGCCACGACCGCGACCGACCATGCGGACCGCCGGGCGGCCGAAGCGCTGGCCGAGGCTCTCGGCACCGACCTGTCCACCGCGGTCGCGGTCAGCCGCACACTGCTGGACGAGCCGCACCCGCTGGTCGCGTCCGCCACCGCGCTCTGGCACCGGCCGGGTCAGGGCGACGGTGGGCCGTCCGGCTGGCGGGCGGCACTGCCCGCGACGACCGAGGTCGGTCCCCTGCCCGACCAGGCCGGGCTGGACGCCTGGGCCCGCGAGCACACCCTCGGCCTGATCGAGAGGTTCCCGCTGCGGGTCGGGCCGGACGTGGTGCTGGCCCTGGCCAGCGCGCTGGCCACCCGGATCTCCTGGGCGGCCCCGTTCGAGGTCGCCGACGCCGGCGCGCTCGGCCCCGGCAGCGCCTGGGCCAAACAGCTCCGTCGGGTGCTGCGCAGCCCAGGCCGGGGCCACCGGGGCGCCATCGTCTCGACCGCGCGGGCCGGCGACGTGATCGTGCACGCCGCCCCGGCGCAGGCGACTGACGGCGCGGGGCTGGTGGTCCTGTCGGTGGCCGCCGCGCCACACGTGCCGCCGGTGGAGGTGCTGGCCGCCGCGTACCAGCTCAGCGCCGGCGCCGCCGACGGCGCTGAGCCGACTGGTCGCCGCTCGCTGTTCGACCTGCCGCTCGGCGACACTCCGCTGTGGACGCTGCGCGAGGAACGGGTACGCACCCGGGCCCGCGACGGCCGCGAGGAGCGGCACACGGCGCTGCTCCCCTGCTGGTCGGCCCGGAGCGAGCACGACCTGAGCGCGCCGGCGCTCGGCTTCGCGGCCGCGTCGGCGGCACTGGCGACCGCGCTGGCACTGCCGGTGCAGGACTTCGAGGCCCGGCAGGCGGCGATGGCCCGGTTCGGCCGGTACGGCTTCGAGGCAGCTGCGGTCACCGGCATGTTCGAGCTGACCAGCATGCCGCCGGAGGGCGTCGTCCGCACCGCCGAGCTGCGCTTCGGCCATCCGTACGCGGTGGTGGCGGTCGCCACGGACAAGCGGGCCGACGGTGCGACCGGGCCGTGGCACGGGGTGCCGGTCTTCTCCGGCTGGGTCACCGAGCCCGAGGAGCTGCCCGAAGTCGACGCCGCCGAGCGGTGAGCAGGACCGCCCTGGTCAGCTGTTCACGACGGTGCGCGGGACCGGGATCAGGCCTTTGACGGGCCGGCCTGGGTGCGAGCCTGCAAGAGTCCCTCGACTCCGCTCAGGAAGGTGTCGGTCACGAGCACCGGGTCGAACAGGCAACCGGCGGCCATGGCGCCGTCGCGCAGCATGACGAAGTGCCGGGCGGCGGGCTGGGCGGGCGCTTCCCCGACTCGCGCCAGCAGGTCGGTGACGGTGTCCAGGAACCACTGGCGGTGAGCGAGCACCGCCTGGTGCACCGGGTGATCGGGGTCGGGGTACTCGGCGACGGCGTTGAGGAAGGCGC
The DNA here is from genome assembly GCF_003667455.1 of Micromonospora sp. CV4. NCBI lineage: Bacteria > Bacillati > Actinomycetota > Actinomycetes > Micromonosporales > Micromonosporaceae > Micromonospora > Micromonospora sp. CV4. Next base: position 10,129 of record NZ_RCVI01000201.1, read on the forward strand.
ATCCGCGGAAGCCCGGGGATTTGATGCTCTCGGCGATGGACCTGCTGAGCGCCCGGATGGTGTCGGCCGCCGGTAGCCCGCGGGCGACAGCGTCGTCGGCCTGGCCGCGCATGATGTCGTCGACCTGGCGCAGGTACGCGACCACGAGTTCTTCCTTACCGGGAAAGTGCCGGTAGAGAGTGGCCCGCGTCACCTGGGCCTCCGCGACGATCCGGTCGATGCCGACGGAGTGGATCCCCTCCGCGTAGAAGACCTTCATCGCCGTGTTGAGCAGCCGCGACCGCGCTTCGGACGGCCGGCTCTCGGATTCGCTGCGCGCCATGACGACCAGTCTAGCGGATAGAACGTTCGGTCTTGACAGGCGATGATGACCGTGTCATCGTTGCCGCGACAGAACGTTCGTTCTACCTGGCTGACCGCGGCATCCCGCAGGTCCGCCACCCCTCGGAAGGACCACCGTGACCACCCTTGCCGCACCCCGCATCCCGACGACGGCGTCCGCCCTGCGGCAGCTGTACTTCGTCCGCTTCGCCTTCGCCATCGTGTGGGCCGTTGTGATGCTCACGACCGCCTCGGAACTCGGTCCGCTCGCCGTCACACTGCTCGTGCTGTACCCGCTGTTCGACGTGGCCGCCGCCATCGTCGACGCTCGCGCGTCGCGTGGCACCGGGTCGCCCGTCCTGTTGTACGTGAACATCGCGGTCAGCCTGCTCACCGCCATCGGCGTGGCAGTCGCCAGCACGTCCGGTATCCCTGCGGTCCTGCGCGTCTGGGGCGCTTGGGCGATCGTGGCGGGGCTGGTTCAGCTGATCGTCGGCGTCACCCGTCGCGCGATGGGCGGCCAGTGGCCGATGATCATCAGCGGCGCGATCTCCGTACTCGCCGGTGGCTCGTTCATCGTGATGGCCGGCGCGGACGGCACCACGCTGACCAACGCGGCCGGCTACGCCATCCCCGGCGGCATCTTCTTCCTCATCTCGGCTCTCCGCCTCGGCCGCGTCGCGAAGAGGGACTGACCTGGACGGCACCCACGACGTCGTCGTCGGGGCGGGCCCGGTCGGAAAGGATGTCGCCGACCGGGGGTGTGGGGCGGCGTCGGATCGAGCGCTGGAGCGCAATCGGCTCAGGGTCGCGCTAGGTCTCACCACGACATCGCCGACACCGGGTCGATCGCCCCAGCCCGGGGCGCGGGTCCATGCTCAGCCTGATGACTCAGAGGCATATTTATGACTCACAGGTATAGCGCCAACGACAACGACCACCACCGCAGCCGGCGACATCGATACCGTCACAGCGCTGCCGGATACCGGAGCCGCAGGGAGGCGCGGGGGGACGGTTTGCGCTGGATCGTCCGCCACGCTAGCTGGCAGGGTCGGGTTAGCCCGACATCGGATACGAGGGTCAGCACCATCGTGCGCTCGGGCACCGGCCCCTACCGTCAAGCCCGTGACGCCTGTCGAACAACCGTCTGGTCAGGGCTCCCTCCACCGTCAATCGACCGACAACGACGCGCCGCAGGTCCCGGCGCGATCATCGGCCCTACGCCTCGGAGGGCTCCTTGCCGGGTACGTGGTGGTTCTGGTGCTGCTGCTCATCCACGGAATTGGTCTGACGATCGCGACCCTGGTTATCGACGCGAACCCGTCCCTGGTGGGGATGACGGAGCTCGGGCCGGAGAGCCACATCGTCTTCTACGTGGTGACGAACTGCCTCCTCGCCGTCTACACCGTCGTTCTGTTGTGGCTCATCTGCACCAGGCGTCGGGCCGCGATCGTCCACAACTACCTGTACTGCGCGATCTCGATCGGCTGTCTCGTGGCCTGGAACGTGCTGGGGATGAAGTCACCGATCGGCACGGTCATCGACTCGTTGCCGGGCATCGTGGGCATTGTCTACTTCGCGAACTCGACCCGAGTGAAGCGGACGCTGCGACGTCCCCTCCCCTGATCGGGCCCATCGACGGACGCGGACTGCTATCCGAATCGGTCAGCGAGCTTCGTCAGCTTGGTGACGTACGCCGGCCAGTCATAGTCCTGGGGAATGTTGCTGTTCTCGCGCTGCCAGCCGATCGATCCGTCGTGCTGCTCGCGCATGACGTCCGCGTGCCCGGTGTGACGGGCGACGTCGCAGGTCACATGGATGATGATCCTGTGCAGCGTCACGTTCTGTCCGCCAGGCCGCCACCACGGCACCTGCCCCGGCGCGTCGAGGGGTAGCTGTTCGATGGTCTGGTCCGCGAACACCGCCACACGGCGGTACAGGTCGATCAGCCCATCCTTCGTCTCGTCCTCCCCCGCGTACCAGTCGGCCTGCGGGTCGTCCTCGAACGCCTGCATGGGGACCAGTTCCTCGGGTGTCGGGAACTCGCGCCCGAACGTGGGCCCGAAGTAGCCGGCTTCGATGTTGACACAGTGCTTGAGGACTCCCAGCAGGTTGTTGCCGGTCGCGGTGCGGGGCACCCTGGCCTCGCGTTCGCTGAGCCCGTCGAGCTTCCAGATCAGGTCATCGCGGGTCGCCTGGAGGTAGTGGTGCAGCGCAGCCTTCGGATCGCCCAGATCAGTCATGCGTGCCAGTCTTCCCGACAATCCCGAGCCAGTCGTGCGACGTGTCGCATCGACCGTGGTGTGCGTGCCTGTCGCGCTGCCGATGCTAAATTCGCCGGCATGACGATGCAGATCACCGCTGGGCGATTCCACGCGGCCGATGGTGTCGAGGACTGGCGATCTCTCTACCATGTGGTCTCGGCCCACTTCCGAACCGGCACGCTGGCCCTGGGCATCGCGCTCGTCAATGCAATCGGCCGACTCGTCGGCGAAGCCGAGCAGCAGTACGTCAACGTCGACCTGCGCTACGCCGGCGTCACGGTGTCCCTGTCCCGGCGGGACATCGCGCTGGCTCGGCGGATCTCTGCCGCCGCCAAGGCACTGGACATCCCAGCCGACCCGACCGCTGTACAACTCATCAACATCACCCTGGACGCACTCGTCGGCGCGGACGTGCTGCCGTTCTGGCGGGCGCTGCTCGGGTATCACCAGATCGGTGACGATTACTTGGCTGATCCGGCGCGCCGCGGCCCCGGCTTCGGTTTGCAACCGACGGAGGAGGCGCGCCCGCAGCGTAACCGCATGCACCTCGATGTCGCCGTCCCGCACGACCAGGCCGAGGCCCGCATCACCGCCGCCCTGGCCGCCGGCGGCCGCCTCGTCTCCGAGGCGCACGCGCCGATGTGGTGGGTTCTGGCGGACGCCGAGGGCAACGAGGCGTGCGTAGCCACCTGGGTCGGCCGCGAATAGCGGCGCTGCGCCCGCGCCAGGGTCGCGAGCGCCCCTTTAGACGTTTTCGTCCCCGGCGGGTGCCACCGAAGTGCCGTGCAGCACCGCGGTGGCACCCGCACCCGTCACACCCCTACCGGCACCCGCTCCTGCTCGCGCTCGGCGGCGCGGGCTGCCAGCCGGCGTTCCCGCTCCTGCGCGCCGATCAGGTCGTCGGGCAGCGAGTCCGGCACCTCCAGGTCGAAACGGCGCAGCAACCGGATCGCGAAGCCACCCAGGGTGATCAGGATCAGCGCCGCGCCGAAGCAGACGTACGCGAACCCAATGCCCCGACCCGGACCGGTGCCGATCACCGCGCCCACCGAGCCGGCGAGCGCCCCGCCCGGGGCGAGCAGGGGCTCGAACAGCGCGGTGGCCCCCGGTGCGAGCAGCGCGAAGCCGATCGGCAGCGTCGACCAGGAGATGGTCTGGTTGAGGCTGAACACCCGGCCGTGGAAGCGTTGCGGCACCTTGACCTGGACGATGGTGGCGTAGATGGACTGCGCCGTGGTCATCGACATGGCCAGCCAGAACGCGCCCACGCAGATCATCGCGACGGACGCGTCCAGGCCGACCAGGACGCAGCCGACGGCGGTGCCGAGGTTGCCGATCAGCACGCCGATCATGCGGCGGTGCCGGGGACCGCCCCAGAGCGACATGAGTACGCCGCCGGCCACCGCGCCGACCGCCTCGGCGAGCGCGACCTGGGCCACCTGCGTGGCGCTGCCGAAGGAGAGCACCAGTGGGGTGGTGAGCACCAGCGCGGGGGCCAGGAAGATGTTGCCCAGCGCGAAGTAGCCCAGCATGAGGCGGAAGCCGCGGTGCCGCCACGAGTAGCGCAGACCGTTGACGATGGCCACGAGCAGCCGCTCGCGGGGCCGCCAGCCGAGCAGGTCGGGGAAGCGGACCACCGACAGGGTCACCACCGCGACCACGTAGCTGACCACGTCGATCAGCAGGATGCCCTTGAGGTCGATGGCGGCGAGCAGACCCGCGGCGAAGACCGGCATGAGCAGCATGGCGAACCCGTTGGAGAGCTGCGTGATGCCCATCGCGTGGCCCAGGTAGCGCTTGGGCACGAGCTGCGGCACGGCCGACTGGAACGCGATCCGCTGGAACGAGCCGGCCACCTGACTCAGCGCCACCAGGGCGTAGATGTGCCAGAGCGCCAGGTTGCCGCTCCAGAGCAGCGCGGCGAGGATCAGCTGGATCGAGCCGGCGCTGCAACTGGCGATCATCATGATCTTCCGCCGGCTGACCCGGTCGGTGATCGCGCCGGCGACCGGCAGCATCAGCACCCCGCAGACCAGCGCGAGCGCCCAGAGCAGGCCCAGGTTCGCGACCGAGCCGGTGCGGGTGAACAGCCAGATCGGCAGGGCGAACGCGGTCAGCGCCGAGCCGGTGCTGGAGACGAGCTGCCCGGCGGTGACCGCCACGAACCGGGCCATGCTGGGCCGGACCACCGGCTGTTCCGGGCCGGTGAGGGTGTCGACGCCTCGGGTGTCAGCCACCGCCCAGCCGGCGTCCTCGCCGCGTGCCTGGGCGGTCAGCGCGGAGACGTCACCGGCGACGAGCGCCGGGTGCACCCGGGTGACGATCTCGGCCAACTCCTCGGCGCGGTACTTGAGGAAGAAGTGCCCGGCCTGGTCCAGCACGACCAGGCCCAGTCGGTCGCTGAGGAACTGCCACTCCGCGTACCGCTCGGTGTGGTAGTCGGTGACCGGATCCTCCGAGCCGACCACCGAGATGATCGGGGCGCGCAGCTTCACGGCGCGCCGGTCGAGCAGGCCGGTGAAGTACTCCTCGGAGGCTCGGGAGTCGGCGCGCATGTTGCTGATGATCCGGTCGGCCTGCTCCGGGTCCAGTTCGTCGGTGTCCACCCCCATCGACTTGAGCCAGCTCGCGTAGTGCTTGTTGCTGCGCAGCTTCTCCAGCCTGGTGCGGACCGCCGCGAACAGTCCCTTCGGACGGGCGAACGGGAACATCGCGCCGATGTAGAGCGCGGTCAGCTCCCGGCCGGCGGCCTCCACCTTGCGGGCCACCTCGGCGACGATGGCGCTGCCGACGCCGCAGTGCCCGTACAGGGCGAGCGGGCCCTCGACGCGTTCGAGGATCTCCTCGGCGACGCGGGTGGTCAGCTCGTCGAAGGGCAGCGCGTCCTCGGTGAGCCCCACGTCGTGCCCCGGGATCGCGAGGGACCAGAGCGCGTGCCCGGCCGGCAGCGCGTCGGCGAGGGGCTGGTAGACGATTGCGCTGCCGCCGCCGTACGGCACGCAGACGTACGTGATCACCCGCTGCGCCGCCGGCACCGGTCTGGTCAGCTCGTAGAGCAGCCGGCGCGGCCCGTCGCCCTCCCCACCGTCGGACATGAAGGCGGCCAGGTCGCGGATGGTCCGCTGCTGGAACAGGTCCATCACACCGACCGGCCGTGCGCCGTGCTCGGCCTTACGGATCCGGGCGACGACCTGGGTGGCGAGCATCGAGTGCCCACCCAGGTCGAAGAAGTCGTCGTCGATGCCGAGGGTGTCCACGCCGAGCACGTCGGCCCAGATGTCGGCGAGCATCCGCTCGGTGTCGTCGCGCGGCTCGACCAGCGCCACCGACGCGGCTCGGGTGACCACCGGCGCGGGCAGCGCCCCGCGGTCGAGCTTGCCGTTCGGGGTCAGCGGCAGGGCGTCCAGGGTGACGAACGCGGCCGGCACCATGTACTCGGGCAGGGTCTCCTTCAACGCCGCCTTGACCGCGTCGTGCTCGGCCGTGCCGACCAGGTACCCGGTGAGCCGCTTGTCGCCCGGGGTGTCCTCGCGGACCAGCACCACGGCCTCGGTCACCCCGGGCTGGACGCGCAGCGCGCTCTCGATCTCGCCCAGCTCGATGCGCAACCCGCGCAGCTTGACCTGGTGGTCGATGCGGCCGAGGAACTCCAGCACCCCGCCGGGCGAGCCGCCCGGCGCGACGCGCCATCGGGCCAGGTCGCCGGTGCGGTACAGCCGTGCGCCCGGCTCGGCGGCGAACGGGTCCGGCACGAAACGCTCGGCGGTCAGCGCCGGACGTCGGTGGTAGCCCCGGGCCAGACCGACGCCGCCGATGTGCAGCTCACCGGCGACACCGACCGGGCACGGGTTGCCCCGGGCGTCCAGCACGTGCAGCGTCAGGTTGCTGATCGGCGCGCCGATCGGCACGCTGGTCAGCTCCGCGAGCAGCGTCGGATCGCACGCCCAGGCGCTGACGTCGATCGCCGCCTCGGTCGGGCCGTACAGGTTGTGCAGGCCGCAACCGGGCAGCCGGGCGGTGAAGTCCCGGGCCGCGGCGAGCGGCAACTCCTCGCCCGAGCAGATCACCCGACGCAGCGCGGTGGCGGCCTCGACACCGTCCTCGGCGAGGAAGAGGGTGAGCATGGACGGTACGAAGTGGGCGGTGGTGACCCGCTCGGAGATCAGCAGGTCGCGCAGGTAACCGGCGTCCTTGTGGCCGCCCGGATCGGCCAGCACCAGCCGGGCGCCCTCGCGCAGCGGCCAGAAGAACTCCCAGACCGAGACGTCGAAGCTGGCCGGGGTCTTCTGCAACACCGCGTCGTCGGCGCCGAGCCGGTAGGTGCGCTGCATCCAGTCGAGGCGGTTGACGATGCCCCGGTGGGTGTTCGGCACGCCCTTGGGCCGGCCGGTGGAGCCGGAGGTGTAGATGACGTACGCCAGGTTCGCCGGGCCCGCCGTCGGCGTCGGGTCGGTCACCGGCTGGTCCGCCCAGACCGACTCGTCGTCCAGGGCGAGCACGCGCGCGTCGGTCGCCGGCAGCACGTCGCGCAGGTGCTCCTGCACCAGCACCACCGGCGCCGCGGCGTCGGTGACCATGAAGGCCAGCCGGTCCGCCGGGTACTCCGGGTCCAGCGGAAGGTAGGCGCCGCCGGCCTTGAGCACCCCGAGCAGGCCGGCGACCAGCTCCGCCGACCGTTCCGCGCAGACCCCGACCAGGGTCTCCGGTCCCACACCGGCGTCCCGCAGGCGGTGCGCCACGCGGTTCGCCGCCGCGTTCAGCTCGGCGTACGTCACCGAGCGGCCGGCGCAGCGCAGCGCCACCGCGTCCGGCATACGGGCGGCCCGCTCCTCGATCGGGGCGTGCAGGGTCTGCTGCCGGGGAAAGTCGCCGGCGGTGTCGTTCCACCCGGCCAACAGCTCCCGCTCGGCCGGGGCGAGCAGGTCCAGCGCGGAGACCGGCAGGTCCGGTGCGGCGACCACGGCGCGCAGCAGGGTGGTCAGCCGGTGCGCCATCCGCTCGACGGTGGCCCGGGTGAACAGGTCGGTGTTGAAGATCAGCTTGCCCCAGAGCCCGGCGCCGGTGTCGACGGCGTGCAACTCGAAGTCGAACCGGGTGGCGCGCAGCTCCATCGGATGCCACTCGAAGCCGACCCCGGCGTCGTCGGCGACTCCGGCGAACCGGCCCATCTCGTAGTTCTGCAACACGAACATCGCCTGGAACAACGGCGACCGGCTGACGTCGCGGGGCAGCCCCAGCTCGTGCACCACCCGGGCGAACGGCACCTCGGCGTGCTCCAGCCCGTCCAGCACGGCACGCCGGGTCCGGCCCAGCAGCTCGGTGAAGGTCGGGTCGCCGGCCAGTTCGGCGCGCAGCGGCAGCATGTTGACGAACATGCCGACCACGTTCTCCAGCTCCGGCGCGGACCGGCCGGCCACCGACGCGCCCACCGCGAAGTCGTCGTGCCCGGCGTGCCGGGCCAGGAACACCTGGTACGCGGCGAGCAGCGTCATGAACAGCGTGCCGCCGTAGGAGCGGGTCAGCGCGGCCAGCCCCTCGGTGGCGGCCGCGTCCAGAGTGAACTCGACGAAGTCGCCCCGGTAGGTCTGGGTGGCCGGCCGGGGCAGGTCCAGCGGCAGCTCCAGCGGCGTGATCCCGGCCAGCCGGTCCTTCCACCAGTCCAGGTGCCGGCGGGCGCCCGGCCCGGCCAGCTCCCGCGCCTCCCAGACGGCGAAGTCGCCGTACTGCACCGGCAGGTCGGGCAGCTCGCCGTCGCGGTAGCGGGTGATCAGGTCGCGCAGCAGCACGTCCACCGACCAGCCGTCGCCGACGATGTGGTGCTGGCCGAGGAAGAGCACGTGCTCGGCGACGTTCATCCGGTCCGGAGTGCCGTCTTGCGGCGCGGAGGCCGGATTATCGTCGCAGGCGGCCAGCCGGATGAGCAGGGCGCGCAGCAGCGGCCCGTTGGCCAGGTCGAACGGCTCGGCGGCGGCCCGGTCCACCAGCGCCTGCGCGGCGGCCTCGTCGGCGGCGTCGACCACGGTCAGCGGCACCTCGACCGCGTCGTCGAGCACCACGGTGGGCCGCCCGTCGGAGTCGGCCGGGAACCGGGCGCGCAGCGACTCGTGCCGCCGGGTCAGGTCGGCCAGCGCCCGGCGCAGCGCCGCGACGTCGAGCGGGCCACGCACCCGCAGCGGCACCGCGATGTGGTACGCCGCCTCCCCGGGTGCGAGCTGATCCATGAACCAGACCCGCTCCTGGGCGTACGACAGCGGCACCTCGGCGTCCGGCGGGCGGGGAGTGATCCGCGCGGCCGGGGTGCCGCCGGACCGGCGGCGCAGCCGTTGCGCGATCAGCGCCTGTCGGGCGGCGTCGCGGGCCGGGTCCTTCACGTCGGTCATGACGGGGCGTCCTTCTCCGCCGCGAGCAGCGCGGCGACCTCGGTTTCGGAGAGTTCGTCGACTTCGGCGGCGAGCCGCTGCTCGATCTGGGCGGCCAGGTCGGCCACCACCGGGCTGCTGAACAGCGCCCGCATCGGCAACTCCACGTCCACCTCGGCGCGGATGCGGGCCATCGCGCGCATGCCGCGCAGCGAGTTGCCACCGAGGGCGAAGAAGTCGTCGAGCGCGCCGACCTTCTCCAGTTGCAGGATCTCGGCGTAGACCTCGGCGACCAGGGCCTCGGCGTCGGTGCGCGGGGCGAGGAAGCCGTCGGAGGCGGTGGCGGCCGGGGCCGGCAACGCGGCGGTGTCCAGCTTGCCGTTCGGGGTCAGCGGCAGCGCGTCCACCCGGACGAGCGCGCTGGGCACGAGGTGCGCGGGCAGCTCAAGAGCCAGGTCGGCGGCGAGCGCGGCCTCGTCGGCCCGGCCGACCAGGTAGCCGACCAGCGTCGGCTCACCGGTGTCGGCGCGGACCACGACCACCGCCTCGTCCACGTCCGGGTGGGCGCGCAGCACCGACTCGATCTCACCCAGCTCGATCCGCATGCCCCGGACCTTGACCTGGTTGTCCCGGCGGCCCAGGTACTCCAGCGTCCCGTCGGCCCGCCAGCGGGCCAGGTCGCCGGTGCGGTACATCCGCTCCCCCGCCGGCCCGTACGGGCAGGGCAGGAAGCGCTCGGCGGTGAGCGCGGGCCGACGCAGGTAGCCCCGGGCCAGTTGCGACCCGGCGACGTACAGCTCGCCGACCACGCCCGGCGGCACCGGGGTCAGCGCGGCGTCGAGCAGGTGGACCCGGGTCGTCCAGGTGGGTTGGCCGATCGGCACCGGCCCGCCGGGCACCGGCTGCCCGGGCGCGATCCGGGCGGCGACGCAGCCGACGGTCGCCTCGGTCGGGCCGTACTCGTTGATCACGGCCACCTCGGGGTGGGCCGCCCGCCAGTCGGCCAGCTGCTCACCGGCCAGCGCCTCGCCGCCGATCACCAGGTCGGTGGTGGGCGACAGCGCGGCATCGAGCAGCGGCAGGTGGCTGGGGGTGACCTTGAGGAAGGTGGGCGGGCCGCCGGCGCGGGCCGCCGGCGTGTCGATGCCGGCCAGCCGGACCGTGCCGCCGGCGGTGAGCGGGCCGAGCAACCCGGTCACGGTCAGGTCGAACGAGACCGGCGAGTGCAGCAGCGCGGTACCGGCCAGCCCCGGGTAGGTGTCCCGCGCCCAGGCCAGGTAGGCGGTGACCGCGCGGTGCTCCACCAGCACCCCCTTCGGCCGGCCGGTGGAGCCGGAGGTGTAGAGCAGGTACGCGGGGTGCTCCGGGCGCAGCGGCGCCCGCCGGTCGTCGTCGGTGAGGTCGGCGTCGTTCCGGTCGGCGGCGGTCGTCGGGCCGAGCACCAGCGCGTCGGTCGGGGCCAGCGCGGCCGTCTGCGGGGTGGCCAGCACCAGCGCCGGCTCCGCGTCGGCCAGCAGGTAGCCGATCCGGTTCGCCGGGTAGCCGGTGTCCACCGGCAGGTACGCGGCGCCGGCCTTGAGCACCGCGAGGATGGCCACCACCAGCTCCACCGAGCGGGGCAGCAGCAGCGCGACCCGGGTCTCCGGGCCGGCGCCGCGGTCCACCAGCAGCCGGGCCAGCCGGTTGGCCCGAGCGGCCAGCTCGGCGTAGCTCAACTCCATCCCGTCGCAGACCAGCGCGACCGCGGCCGGGGTGGCGGCGGTCTGCCGCTCCACCTCGGCGACGAGGGTGGCCGGGGCCACCTCACCGCCGGCGCCGGTCCAGGTGAGCAGCACGTCGCGTTCGGCGTCGTCGAGCAGGGGCAGCGCGGACAGCCGGGTCGCCGGGTCGGCGACGGCGGCGGCGAGCAGCCGCAGGTAGCGGGCGACGACCGACTCGGCGGTGGCCCGGTCGAACAGGTCGGTGCGGTAGACCAGCCGACTCGTGCCGGCCGTGATGTCGAAGGCCAGGTCGTCCTTGGTGGTGCCCAGCGGCACCGGGTCCAGGCCGGAGTCCGGGATGAAGTTCAGCGCGGTCTGGAACACCGGCTGCACCGACGGGTCACGATGCGGGGCGACCGCCTCGACGATCCGCTGGAACGGCGTCTGGGCGTGCTCCATCGCGTCCACCAGGCTGGCACGGACCCGGCCGAGCAGCTCGGTGACGCTCGGGTCGCCGGCCAGATCGCACCGCAGCGCGACCGGGTTGACGAACATGCCGATCAGCGGCGTCACCTCGGCCGTGTCCCGACCGGCGGTGGAGACGCCGACCACCACCTCGGGGTCACCGGAGATCCGGGACAGCAGCGCGGCGAAGGTGGCCAGCAGCACCATGTACGGGGTGGCCGACGCGCCCGCGGCGAGCTGCCCGACCCGGTCCAGCAGCCCGTCGGGAAGCTCGAAGCGCACCTCGTCGCCGGCGAAGCCGAGCTGGGTGGGACGCGGTCGGTCCAGCGGCAGGCCGGTCACCGCCGGCGCGTCGGCCAGGTTGTCGCGCCAGAAGGCGACCTGCCGGGCCAGCGCGTCACCGGTGAACTGCTCCCGTTGCCAGACGGCGAAGTCGGCGTACTGGATGGGCAGCTCGGGCACCTCGGCGGGCGCGCCGGTCAGCGCGGCCCGGCTGAACGCGGCCAGCTCGGCGTCGAAGAGCACCGCCGAGTGGCTGTCGAACACGGCGTGGTGCACCACGAACTGCAGGCCGAGCCGGTCGTCGGCGAAGCGGACCAGCCGCGCCCGCCACGGTGGCGGGGCGTCCAGCGGGATCGGCGTACGGGCCAGCTCGGTCATTGTCTGGTTGTGGCGGCGATCCTGCTCGTCGGCGGGCAGGCCGGTCAGGTCCAGCTCGGGCAGCTCCAACGGCTCGGCGGCACGGACGACCTGCACCAGGGCGCCGTCGACCATGCGCAGGTGGGTGCGGAGCGACTCGTGCCGGGCGATCACCTGGGCGAGCACCTGGACGGCCTGGGCGGCGGTGACGCCGGTGGGAAACCGCCACGGCGCGGACACGTTGTAGACCGGCGAGCCGGGATCGAGCTGGTTGGCCGTCCACACCCGCTCCTGGGCGAAGGAGGCCGGGAAGGTCCACTCCCGGGTCGTCGCGCTCACCGGCTCGCCTCGCGTACCGAGCGGGGGCGCATGTCGGTCCAGACGGTGTCGATGTGCGCCAGGCACTCCTCGCGGGTGCCGGCGAAGCCGGCGTCGTGCCACCCCGCCGGGAGGTCGCGCTCGGCCGACCAGATGGAGTACTGCTCCTCGTCGTTGCGCACGACCAGGAATCGGGGCTCGGCCATCACTGCTCTCCAACGGTGTCGGGGGTGTGCGGTTCGGCCATCGCGACGGCGATCTTGCGGGGTCCGGTGAACGGCTCCCGCCCGTGCGCGGCGGTCATGTTGTCGACCACCAGCACGTCGTCGCGCTGGTAGTCGAAGCGGACGCTGGCGGCCCGGTAGGCGGCGCGCAGGTGGTCCATGACGTCGGCGGGGATCTCGCCGCCGTCGCCGTAGTAGGTGTTCGACGGCAACCCGTCGGCGCCGAACATCGCCAGCAGCCCCTCCTGGATGTCCTTGGCCAGGCTGCTCACGTGGAAGAAGGTGGCGTGGTTGAACCAGCGGGGCGTGTCCGAGCCCGGCCGGTGGTGCACGGCGTCGCGGACCGCCCGCGTACGCAGCCCGTCGCGGCCCGTCCACTCCAGACTGATCCGGTTGGCCGCCGCGTACGCCTCGACCTCCGCCCGGTCGTCGGTGCCGAACACGTGCTGCCAGCTGGCGCCGAAGTCCTCGTGGAAGTTGCGCATCAGCATCCAGCGGCGGCGGACGAACTCCTCCCGTACCGCCGGGTCGATCTCCCGGTAGACCTGGCGGATGTCGGCCAGCGGGGTGGCGCCCAGTGTCTGCGGCGCGGTGATGCAGTAGAAGAACAACGTCAACGGCCACCGCGCCTGGTACGAGTTCTCGTTGTGCAGGAAGATCTCCTCGTCCGGCGGGTAGTCGGTCGAGGTGTACACGCGGCCCTTGATGGCGTGCCGCGGTGAGGACCGCTCGGTGTAGGTCAGCGGCTCACCGGACAGCGCCCGGACGACCTGGTCGAAGCCGTCCACCCCGCCCACGTCGAAGCCGCGGAACAGCAGACCACCCTGCTCGGCCAGGGTGGCGCGCAGCTCGGCGCGGCGCTCGGTGATCAGCTCGGTCAGTGCCCGGCCGTCGGATTCGACGACCACGGGCAGCGTGGCGATCGTGTCGCTCATGGCTCTCTACTCCTGATTTCTCGTCACGCGCGGGGCAGTCGCGGGATGGCGGGGATCGGTGCCGGGATGGCCGGCTCGTCGGTGGTGGCGGCCCGCAGCTCCTCGATCCGGGCGGCCAGCCCGGCCACGGTGGGGGTCTCGAAGAGGCTGCGCATCGGCAGCCGCACCCCGGTCGCCCTGCGCATGGCCGCGATGAGTTGCACCGCGACCAGGGAGTTGCCGCCCAGGGCGAAGAAGTCGTCGTCGACGCCGACCTGGGCCACCCCCAGCGCGTCCTGCCACACCCGCGCGATGGTGATTTCCAGGTCGGTGCCCGGTGCGGCGGTGCCGTCCCCGGCGGCGGGCGTGGCCGCGTCGGCGACCACGTCGTCGCCGGTGAGGTTGTCGGTGGTGACCCGCCCGGCGCGCCGCCGGATGTCGTCCACCGTCCGGGTGGCGATGACCACCTGGGCGCCGAGGCCGGCGGTGAGGCTGCGGCGGAATGCCTCCGCACCGTCCACCGGCCGGATGTCCTCGGTCGAGGTCGGCGCGGCCGCACCGGCGTCCGCGTCGGACGGTCCGGTCAGGCCGCCGGTGACGGCACCCTGGTCGACCCGGCGCAGCACGAAGTCGCTGACGGCGACCAGTTCCCGGCCGTCCGGGTCGCGCAGCGACAGATCGGCGGCGACAACCTCGTCGGTGGCGCCGGCCCGGTGCCGCAGCTCGCTGGTGAACCGGTCCGGCAGTGGCCCCCGCACCACGATCCGGCCGTACGACAGCGGCAGGTACGTGCCGCTGCCCTGGCCCCGGCCGAACGCGGTCGCCACGTCCAGCAGCGCGGGATGCAGGCCCCAGGAGGGCAGGTCACCGATGGCCGCGGCGGGCGCCTCGACCACCGCGAGTTCGGAGCCGTCGGCCAGGTAGTGCTCGGCCAGCGCGGCCCAGCGCAGCCCGAAGGTGAGCATGCTGGTCCGGCCCCGGCCGAAGGAGGCGTCGTCGTCCACCCGGCGGCCGTCCGGGATGGCCGGGCGGGCCGGCGGGGCCGGTTCGTCGGTCCAGCCGGCCGTGCCGCGCACGTGGGTGCGCAGTCGGCCGCCGGCCAGGCTCCGGACGGCGAACTCGGTGCCGCCGTCGTCGGCCGGCGTCAGCTCCACCCGGTACTGGGCGACGGTGCCGTCGGGCACCGAGAACGGCTCCAGGAAGACCACGTCGCGCAGCTCCACGGCCGCACCCGCGCCGGGGGCGGGCAGCGCGGAGACCACCGCGGCCCGCACCGACTCCAGGTGGGCGGTGCCAGGTACGACCGGCACGCCGCCGATCCGGTGCTCGTCGAGCAGCCAGTGGGTGCTGGCGGAGACCAGGCCGTGCAGCACGGTCTCCGCCGGCCCGGTGACCTTCGTGCTGAGCACCGGGTGGTCGACCGCGCTGGTCACCGTGTCGCGCCCGGCCGCCCGGAATCCGGCCGGCGCGGCGGTCTCCACCGCCATGCCCACCTCGGCCCAGCCACCCCAGTTCTGCGACAGCACCGGGGCCCGCCAGCCCGCGCCGGAGCGGGCGTGCGCGTCCAGGAACGCGTTGGCGGCGCAGTAGTCGACCTGCCCGAAGCCGCCGAGCACCGCGGTGACGGACGAGCAGAGCACCACGAAGTCCAGCGGCAGGTCGCCGAAGACCTGGGCGAGGGCGAGGGTGCCGGCGAGCTTCGGCGCGAGCACCCGTTCCGCCTCCGCCCGCTCCTTGACCTCGGCCATCCCACCGCCGGGCAGGCCGGCCGCGTGCACGACGCCGTCGATGCCGCCGTACGCGGCGGTCGCGGCGTCGCGGACCCGGCGCAGGTCGGCCGGGTCGGTCACGTCGGCGGCGAGCACCAGCACCTGGGCGCCGGCGGCCTCCATCCGGCGGATCGCCGCGATGGCCCGGCCGGCCCGGTCGTCGCCGTGCACGGCGAGGTGGTCGTCCCACCGCTCGCGCTCCGGCAGCCCGGAGCGGGCCAGCAGCACCAGCCTCGCCCGGACCCGGGTGGCGAAGTCCTCGGCCAGGGTGATGCCGATGCCGCCGAGACCACCGGTGATGACGTACCGGCCGCCGTCGCGCAGCGCGCCCGGCTCGCCCTCGGCGTCGATCGTCACCTGCTCGACGTCGGCCACCCAGCGCCGCCCGCCGCGCAGGGCCACCTCGGGCTCCCGGGGACGGCGCAGCTCGGCGACCACCGTGCTGGCGTCGTCGTCGGTCGGGTCGGCGTCGATGAGCCGGACGGCCAGCCCGGGCAGCTCGGCGGGGAGCACCCGGGCCAACCCGGCGAGCGTGGCGTGCTCCGGGCGGCGGAGATCGTCGCCGCGTACGTCGCCGGTGCCGGCGGTGACCAGGTCCAGGGTGAGGCCGTGCTCCTCGCCGGTCAGGCCGGCCCCGGCAAGGGCCTGCACCAGGTGCAGGGCGTCGAAGAAGCCGATCTCCTGGGCGGCCCAGGTGGCCGCGATGTCGGTGCCGGCGGGTGCGCCGTCCAGGGTGAACGCGTGCACCAGCCGGGTCGGCGGCGCACCGTCGGCGGTGAGCGCGGCGACCAACGCGTCGTGGTCGGCGCGTACGCCGGGGCGCAGCCGGTAGCCACCGTCGGCGGCGGCGAAGGCGTCGCCGGGGCGTACCGGCACCGGGTCGGCACCGGCGGCCCGCAGGCCGGCGACCAGCGCGTCACCGCGCGGACCCGCGGTGAGGACCAGGCAGCGGCCCAGCGACCCCGACGCCGGCAGCGGCGCGGCCTGGCGCCAGATCGGCACCGCGAACCACTCGGACAGCGGCCGCGGCCCGGTGTCCACCGGCGCGGCGGCGACCGGCTGCTCCGGGTCCGGCTCGATCCAGTAGCGGCGGCGCTCGAACGGGTACGTGGGCAGCGGCACCCGGCGGGCCGCCGGGTCGGCGTCGACGCACACCGGCAACCCGGCGGACCAGAGCGCGCCGACGGTGCCGAGCAGGGCGGCCAGGTCACCGGTGCTCTCCCCGGCCGCGGGCAGGCTTCCCAGCGGCGTGAACGTGCGCTGCTCCGGCGCGGCCTTCGCGACCTGCATCCGGGCCAGGCTGGCCAACTGCCGGCCGGGGCCACACTCGACCAGCTGCCAGGTGCCCGCCGCCAGCAGGGTGGCCACGCAGTCGCCGAAGCGGACCGGCTGGCGCAGGTGCGCCGCCCAGTACGCCGGAGCGGTGGCCTGCTCGGCGGTGATCCAGGTGCCGGTGACGTTGGACAGGAAGGGCACCGCCGGCGGGCGCAGCGACACCGTGTCCATCAACGCGGTGAACTCGGCGAGGATCGGCTCCATCATCGGCGAGTGGAACGCGTGCGACGTGCGCAGCACCTTGGACCTGCCCTCCAGGGTCGCGGCGAACGCCTCGACGGCGGCGGTCTCACCGGCCACCACGCAGGTCCCCGGCCCGTTGACCGTGGCCACGGAGAGCCCGTCGGGCAGCAGGTCGGCGACGACCGACTCGTCCAGCGCGACGGCGAGCATCGACCCGCCGGGCAGCGACTGCATCAGCCGGCCCCGGGCGGCGACCACCCGCAGCGCCTCCGGCAGGCTCAACACCCCGGCCACGGTGGCCGCGACGTACTCGCCGATGGAATGGCCGATCATCGCGGCCGGCTGGACCCCGGCGGCCTGCCAGAGCGCGGCCAGGGCGTACTCGACGGTGAACAGCGCCGGCTGGGTGTAGCGGGTCTCGGTGAGCTTCTCCCCCGCCGCCGGGTCCCGGCCGAGGATCAGGTCACGCAGGTCCAGGCCCAGCTCGGGGCGGAGCAGCTCGGCGCACTCGTCGACGACCGCGGCGAAGCGCGGCTGCTCGGCGTAGAGCTGCGCGCCCATCCCGGCGTACTGGGAGCCCTGACCGGAGAACAGTAGGGCCACTGTCGGGGCTGGACTGGTGGTCAATGGTTGCGGTTCGCGGGGGCCTTTCGGTCCCTGCGGTTCGCGGTTGCCTTGCGGTCTCTGCGGTTCGCGGTTGCCTTGCGGTCCCTGCGCCTCGCGGGGGCCTTGCGGTCCTTTCGGTCCTTGCGGTGCGCGCGGTCCGCGTACCGGTGCGCGCAGGGCCGTGACGGCGCCGGGGAGGTCGGTGGCTACCACGGCGCGGCGGTACGGGTGCGGACGGCGGCCGACGAGCAGGGTGTGTGCGACGTCGGCGAGGTACGCCGGGCCGGCGTCGGCGGCGCCGTCCAGGTGCGCGGCGAGACGGTGCACCGCCGCGTCCAGGGCGCTCGGGGTGGCCGCGCTGACCTGGAGCAGGTGCGCGGGACGCACCCGACGGTCGGTGCGGTACGCCGCCGGCGCCTCCTCCAGGACCACGTGCGCGTTGGTGCCGCCGATGCCGAACGAGCTGACCCCGGCCCGCCGGGGCCCGCCGCCGCTGTCCCACTTGGTGAGGGTGTTCGCCACGTAGAACGGGGTGTCGGCGAACTCGACGGCCGGGTTCGGCGTCTCGAAGTTGATCGTCGGCGGGATCAGCCCGTGCTCCATGGCGAGCACCGTCTTGATCACACTGACGATGCCGGAGGGCTGGCTGAGGTGCCCGATGTTCGACTTCACCGAGCCGATGCCGCACCAGCCCCGCTCGTCGGTGTCCCGGGCGTACACGGCGGAGAGCGCGGCCACCTCGATCGGGTCGCCCATGGCGGTGCCGGTGCCGTGCGCCTCGACGTAGCTGATGGTGCGGGGGTCGACATCGGCCATCGCCACGGCCTGGGCGACGGCCGCGGCCTGCCCGTCGACGCTGGGCGCGGTGAAGCCGACCTTGCCGGCGCCGTCGTTGTTGATCGCGTTGCCGAGCACGACCGCGCGGATGGCGTCCCCGTCGGCGATCGCGTCGGAGAGCCGCTTGAGCAGGGTCACCCCGACGCCGCTGCCCCACACCGTGCCGTTGGCGGCGGCGTCGAACGGGCGGCAGCGGCCGTCGGGTGAGGTGAAGCCGTCCATGCCGAGGTATCCGACGTGCGGCAGCTCGATGTTCACGCCGCCGGCGAGCGCCATGTCGCACTCGCCGTTGCGCAGCGCCTCGCAGGCCAGGTGGAACGCGACCAGCGAGGTGGAGCAGGCGGTGTGCACGGTCAGGCTCGGCCCGCGCAGGTCCAGCCGGTACGACACGTTGGTGGCCACGTAGTTGGGCGAGTTGCCGGTGGCGATGGAGACCGCGCCGTGCGGGTTGCCGCCGACCCGCTGGTTACGCAGCACGTTGCGGTGCAGGTACGTGTTGCCGCCGGTGCCGGCGTACACGCCGATCGCGCCGTCGTAGCGGGTCGGGTCGTAGCCGGCGTCCTCCAGCGCCGTGTGGCAGGACTCCAGGAACAGGCGGTGCTGCGGGTCGGTCAGCTCCGCCTCCCGGGCGGTCATCCCGAACAGCGTGGCGTCGAACTCGTCGTAGCCGTCGACCAGCGGGGCCCGGTTGACCCAGCCCGGGTCGTCGACCTCCTCGATCTTCGCGCCCCGGGCCAGCTGCTCCTCCCGGGTCAGCTCGGTGACCGACTCCACTCCGTCGATGAGGTTGCGCCAGAACTCGTGCACGTCGGCCGCGCCGGGCAGGCGGGCGGCCAGGCCGACGATCGCGATCGGTTCGATGCCCTCGTCGGGCAGGTCGGTGACGCCGTCGGGCAGGTCGGTTGCGGTCGAATTGCTCATCAGGCTGTCCTTCGTCACGCGGTGCCGCCGGGGCGGCGGGGAGGGATACGGCGGGTACGGCTGCGGCGGGCGGCGGCGCGCAGAGCGGCCCGCGCCAGCTCCGGGCGGTCGGCGGCCCCGTCGAGGCTGGCGGCGAGCGCGCGGATGGTGGGGTGGCGGAACAGGTCGAGCATCTTGATGGACCGGCCGGTGGCGGCGGTCAGCCGAGCGTGCACGGCGGCGAGCGCCAGGGAGTGTCCGCCGATGTCGAAGAAGTTGTCGGTCACCCCGACCCGGTCGCGCTCCAGCACCTCCCGCCAGATCCCGGCGATCAGCTCCTCGGTCTCGGTGAGCCCGTGCGGGCCGGCGGGCACCAGTGCCGGCGGGGAACCGGTCGGGTCGCTTCCCGCGACCGTCATCGCGCCGAGCTGCGGCACCCGCACGGTGGGGCGCGGCAGCGCGGCGGCCACCTCGCGGGCCGGCGTGTCCGGTGCGTCGGCCAGCGCACCCACCAGCTCGGCCAGGTCGGCGAGCAGGTCGTCGATGCGTCCGGCGTCGAAGAGGTCCGGGTTGTAGACCACCTCGACGCCGGTGCGGCCGTCGGACTGGACCACGTAGACGGTGATGTCGAACGGTGAGCCCGGCTTGGGCACCGGTACCGGCTCGGCGGTCAGCCCGGTCAGGGTGAGCCGGGGCGGCGCGAAGTTGAGCACGTTGAACAGCACCTGCACCAGCGGCGCGCGGGCGGTGTCCCGGCCGACGCCGAGCGCCTCCACGACGCGTTCCAGGGGCGCGCCCGGGTGGGCGGTGGCCTCGTGCAGCTCGCCGGCGCACCGGTCGACCAACTCGGCGAAGCTCGCCCCGCCGGTGCGGACCCGCACCGGCACGGTGTCGATGAAGAAGCCGATCACGTCGTCGAAGGCGGCCAGCCGCCGGTCGGCGACGATCGCGCCGAGCACGTGGTCGTCGCCGCCGGTGAGCCGCGCGATCAGCTCCCCAAAGGCGGCCAGCAGCACGGCGGCCACCGTCGTGCCGCGCCGCTCGGCCAGCTCCCGGACCGCGCGGTCGGTGTCGGCGGGCAGCCGGACGGCCGCCTCGGCTCCCGCGTAGGTCTGCACCGCCGGACGGGGTCGGTCCCGGGGCAGGTCCAGCACCGTCGGCACGCCGTCCAGGTGCGCCGTCCACCAGGCGAGGTCGGTCTCGCCCCGCAGCCGGTCCCGTTCGGCACGCCAGACGGCGTAGTCGGCGTAGCGGGCCGGCAGCTCCGGCAGGGTCGGCGGCTCACCGGTGAGCGCGTGGGCGTACCCGGTGGCCAGGTCGTCGTAGCAGACCCGCTCGGACCAGCCGTCGAAGACGGCGTGGTGCCAGGTGGCGGCGAGCACGTGCTCGGCCGGGCCGAGCCGGTAGACGGTCACCTGCCAGGGCGGCCCGGTGGCCAGGTCGAAGGGGTGCGCGGCGCCGGCGGCGAGCATCCGGGCCAGCTCCGCCTCCGGCTCGGCGTTGCCGGTCAGGTCGACCACCGGCACGGCCACGTCGGTCGGCTCGGCGCAGACCGCGTACGGCACGCCGCCGGTCTGCGGGATCCGCCAGCGCAGCACGTCGTGCCGCTCGGCGACGGCCCGCAGCGCGGCGCCGAGCGCGCCCGTGTCCAGGGGGCCGCGCAGCCGGTGCGCGACGGCGATGTTGTACGGGGCGCTGGACGGCGCGAGCTGGTCGACGAACCACAGCCGGCGTTGCGGTGGGGAGAGCGTGGGCGGGTTGCCGGTGCGCAGCCCGTCACCGCCGCTCGGCGCGGCGGCCACCCGCTCGACCAGCCGCCCGAAGGTGCGCTGGGTGAACACCGCGCGGGTGTCCACCTGCCGGCCCAGCTCGGCGCGGAGCGCGGCGACCAGCCGCATCGCCGCGATGGAGTTGCCACCGGCGGCGAGGAAGTCGGTGTCCGGGTCGGGCGGCACGCCCAGCAGCCGGGTCCACACCCCGGCCACCGCCGCCGCGACCGGATCGGCGGCGGCCGCACCGCCGGTGTCGACCGGGTCGGGCCGCGCGGCGGCGAGGGCGGCCACGGCAAGCGCGCGCAGCGC